>NZ_CAHJWX010000381.1 GCF_903643065.1 Sphingomonas bacterium
CGCCGCGATCCGCATCGCCGCCGCCGTCGCCGCCGCGCTCGCGTTCAGTTGGGGCGTGTACGCGCTGTTGAGCGCGTCGCGGCCCGACACCGGCGCGATCTCCTTTGCCTTCCTCCTCGTCCTGCCCGCCGCCGTGTGCGGCTTCGTCGCCTATGTCGCCGATCCGTGGAAGACGCGCTCGCACCGCGCCTACCTCGCCGTGCCGCTGTGGCTGCTCGCCGCCGTCGTGGTGCTCTCGCTCGCAATCCTGCGCGAGGGCGTGATCTGCGTCCTGCTGCTCTCGCCGCTGTGGATCGTCAGCGGCCTGATCGGGGCGGAGGTGACCTACCGCCTGCGCCGCCGCGTGCGCGACCGCGCCTATTGCCTGACGCTGTTCGCGCTCCCGCTCGTCGCGATGCAGGTCGAGCCATACGTTCCGGTCCCCGTCGCCACGCCGGTGGTCACCCGCTCGATCGTCATCCACGCCAGCCCCGCGCAATTGTGGCCGCTGATGAAGGGCATTCCCGACGTTCACCCGGGCGAGGGCGGCTGGAACCTGACGCAGGACGTGATCGGCGTCCCCCGCCCGCTCGGCGCGCGGCTGGTCGGCGGCGGCGTCGGCGCGGACCGGTATGCGCGCTGGGAGCATGGCATCCGCTTCCGCGAGCGGATCACCCGCTGGGCGCCCGGTCGCGCGCTGTCCTGGCGCTTCCTGTTCGACGACCTTGCCGGCTGGGGCTATACCGACGAGCACCTGCTGCCCAACCGGACCTATTTCACCGTCACCGACGGCGGCTACGACGCGGCTGAGATCGCGCCGGGCGTCACCCGCCTGACGCTCCGCACTCGCTATCGGCTGATGACCCCGGTCAACCCTTATGCCCGCGCCTGGGGCGAGCTGTTCCTGGGCGACCTGGAAACCAACCTGCTCGCGCTGGTGAAGCACCGCGCGGAGATGCCGCGCCGGCGGGAGCGCGCAGGATGAACCCACCCGGTCGCGAGCCGGTCGGCTGCTCCTTATCAGTACCGGTACGGCTCACTGGGGTTTCTGATCGGCGGCATGGGTATGCCCGATCGGGCGGCGGCGAAGTTTGGGACTATGCGACGTAAAATACGGACTCCGGTCCTAACGCTCATCGATCCCGGGAATTAGAAAGGTCTGATTAATCACAAGATCGCCGACCGGCGAGCCGGGGCGGCGAAATCAAAGGGGGCCGTCATGAACAAGTTCCTATCGAGATTCCTGGTCGCGGCAGGCTGCACATTGGCGGTCGCTCCCGGCCAGGCAGTCGTGTACACGTTGAACAACCTCAACATTTCATATGATTACGGCGCGACCAACCGTAGCTACGGATTACCGTTCTTCCTCACGACCAATAATAATGTCTTCTACCAATCGGGAGCAGCGTCCTACGAATATTCAAATGGTGTGACGACCCTGTTGCCAGGTAGCGGCACGGGTGCATTGCGCGGCGCCAATGTGAGTGGCGATTACATCATCGGGACGACGCTTTATCATACACCCGATCATGTTTACGCATATTCCGGGTTGAACCCAACCACGGCCATCAACGACAACCATGATTCCGGGATTCGTGAGAGTGGCTCCAATCCTGTGTACGCCACGTTCGCTGGCTATTCTTCCTCGGAAACGGAATATGATGCCTATCCGAGCACAGCTAACGTGGAGATCGAGGGGCTGAACAACGTCGGCACTGGCGTCGGAGTGACGCGTGACGTCAGTGGAGGAATAACCAGCATCTTCACATCCCAGTTCGTGCCCACGGACATTACGGAGAAAGCCGGAACGCCGGGCAATCGGGGGCCACATGACGGAACCGAGCATGGCGTCACCGGTCTGGTCACCTATTCGCCTGGTACAGCGACTATACACGACGTGGTTGGCGTCTCGAATAACGGCATGATCGCCGGCTCGTTGTCCATTTCTGGCTTCGATAACGGTGAGGACCAGGCGTTTATCGGCGTGAATGGAACGATCACCAGGATCGGAGCGCTCGGCCGAGCCACCTACAATAATACCGAGACAAGCGATGCCAACGACATCAACAGCCTTGGGCAAGTGGTCGGCACATCGACGTTCGGTGACGTGAAGTTCTTTAACAGCATCCTCAACGACGCCTTCAAGCACGGATTCCTCTATCAGAATAGTTTGCTCACGGATCTGAACTCGCTGCTGGATAGCGACTCCGCCAGCAAGTACACGATCATCTCCGGCTTGAGCATCAATGACGGCGGCTCCATCCTGGCCGTGTTCGACAGCGGCACCGAAGCGACGAACCGCACCTTCGGTTCGAACCAGCGCCTGGGCCTTCTCACCGTTCTGCCCGCGTCGAGTGTGCCGGAGCCGGCGACCTGGGCGTTGATGACGCTTGGCGTTGGCGCGATCGGCTTCGCCCGCCGCCAGGATCGCAAGAAGCGCCACGGCCTGTCGTCTGCCGTCCGGTAACACCGCGCCAGAAGGAGGATCGGCAGGGCAACGGTCCCGCCGATCCTCCTTCCAAAGGAGTCAAAACGCGTTCTACCAGACTCGCATCTCCGCACTGGCGATGAGAAGCGCGACCTGAGCCCTGTCCTCCACGCCCCGGTGCCGCTACCGAGCGCATCGAGATCGGCAGCGGATGCGAGAGGTCACGAATGAGCCTGTTTTGGTGCGACCTTTCGTGAGCACGCACGATATCCACATCGTCGGCGGCGGCCTCGCCGGTTCGGAAGCCGCATGGCAGCTCGCGCAGGCTGGCCTTCGCGTGCGGCTGTCCGAGATGCGCGGTGGCGGCGCCACCACGCCCGCGCACCACAGCGATCACCTCGCCGAGCTGGTCTGTTCCAACAGCTTCCGCTCCGACGACGCGGAAAGCAACGCCGTCGGCCTGCTCCATCAGGAAATGCGCGCGCTCGGCTCGCTGATCCTGCGCGAGGGCGACCGCACGCGCGTCCCCGCCGGCTCCGCGCTCGCGGTCGACCGCGACGGCTTCTCCGCCCGAGTCACCGCCGCGCTGGAAGCCTACCGATTCAACGAGGCCGCAGCGGCGATCTACCGATTCCTCTGGAACGTCATC
>NZ_CAHJWX010000382.1 GCF_903643065.1 Sphingomonas bacterium
GCGGCATGGTGGATCACCGCCGGCGCCGCCGACACGGCCGCGGCGGTGCGCGCGACGCGGATGCGCACGCCCTCGTCCTCCACCTCGATCTCGGTCAGGCTGGATCTGTCCAGCAGTTCGGCGAGCTGACGGATCAGCTCCACGTCCAGGGTGCGTTCAGCCATCGGCCCGCCCTGTCAGATGCGTGCCGCCGCTTCAAGCGCGAGCAGGTACGACAGCGCGCCGAACCCGGCGACCGTGCCCCGCGCCGCGCGGCCGATCAGGCTGACGTGGCGGAAGGGCTCGCGCGCGTGCGGGTTGGAGAGATGCACCTCGATCACCGGCGTCGCGATCGCCTTGACCGCGTCGTGGAGCGCCACGGAGGTGTGCGTGAACCCGCCCGCGTTGAGCAGCACCGCGCGGGCGCCGCGCGCCTGCGCCTCGTGCAGCCAGTCGATCAGGTGGCCTTCGTGGTTGGACTGGCGCAGGTCGACCTCCAGCCCCAGCTCGCGTGCGTGGTCGTCGAGCCGGCCGGCGATGTCGTCGAGCGTGTCGTGGCCGTATACCTCCGGCTCGCGGGTGCCGAGCAGGTTGAGGTTGGGGCCGTTCAGGACGTAGATGAGGTCGGGCATGGGTCTCGCTATCTCGCGACCTTACCTATATTGAAGGCGTCGTTATGGCTAGCGAACCGCTCTCAACCGAACCGACGTTCGACATCCGCGAGCAGGCCGCCCGCATCGATCAGGCATTGGCGAACGCCGCCAAGATGCGGGTTGAGGCGGAGAAGGCCCGCGAGGAGGCTGCCAAGATCAGGCAGGAGAAGAGGTCGGCGCCCGTGACCCTGGTCTTTACCGGGATGGGAGCAGCCTCCGCCTTCATCGCCGCCGGTGTCGCCATAGCCAAGCTCCTGGGCGGCTGAACGGATCGATGCCCCACACCGACGGCACCGTCTCCATCACCGTCAACGGCGAGCACAAGCGGGTCGCCGCCGGGCTGACGCTGGCGCAACTCGCGACCGAGATGGGCCTGGTGGCCGAGAAGGTGGCGGTGGAGCGCAACCTTGAGGTGGTGCCGCGCTCGACGCTGGCGCAGGTGACCGTTGAGGACGGCGACGATCTGGAGATCGTGCACTTCGTCGGCGGCGGCGATCATCTGTCCGCCGTGGACGCGGACAGCTGGACGGTGGCGGGACGGACGTTCCGGTCGCGGCTGATCGTCGGCACCGGCAAGTATAAGGACTTCGCGCAGAACGCGGCCGCGCTGGAGGCGTCGGGGGCGGAGATCGTCACGGTGGCGGTGCGCCGGGTCAATGTCAGCGACCCGAACCAGCCGATGCTGACCGACTTCATCAATCCCAAGCGCTTCACCTACCTGCCCAACACCGCCGGCTGCTTCGACGCGGAGAGCGCGGTGCGCACGCTGCGGCTGGCGCGCGAGGCGGGAGGGTGGAACCTCGTCAAGCTGGAGGTGCTGGGCGAGGCGCGCACGCTGTACCCCAACATGCGCGAGACGCTGCGCGCGACGGAGACGCTGGTCGCCGAGGGCTTCGAGCCGATGGTGTATTGCGTCGACGACCCGATCGCGGCGAGGCAGCTGGAGGAGGCGGGCGCGGTCGCGATCATGCCGCTGGGCGCGCCGATCGGCTCGGGGCTGGGCATCCAGAACCTCGTCACGATCCGCCTGATCGTGGAGGGCGCGGGCGTGCCGGTGCTGGTCGACGCGGGCGTCGGGACCGCGAGCGACGCGGCGGTGGCGATGGAATTGGGCTGCGACGGCGTGCTGATGAACACCGCCATCGCGGAGGCGAAGGACCCGGTGATGATGGCGTCGGCGATGCGCGCGGGCGTGGAGGCGGGGCGGCTCGCCTATCGCGCGGGGCGGATGGGACGGCGGCGCTATGCCGATCCGTCCAGCCCGCTGGCGGGATTGATCTGACGGAACAGGAAGCGGCGTGGGCCGTTCTAACCTGCATCATCCAAGCAAGGAGTTAGAGCGATGGGCGAGCTGACCGACAAGATCAAGGGCGAGTTCGACGAGGTCGTGGGCAAGGCCAAGCAGGCGCTGGCCGGCGACCCGAACGACCCCAATCGCACGCACGAGGACGACAAGCTGCAGGCCGAAGGTGCCGGCCAGGAACTGAAGGGCAAGGGCGAAGGCGTCGTCGGCTCGGTCAAGGGCGCGTTCGGCGACAAGGTCTGACACCTAATCAGTAACGGCCACCAAGCCGATCCGTTTCGCAGGGCCGCCTCGGGCAACCGGGGCGGCCTTTTCGTATCACGCAGGCAGCGACACGGGCCTCATGGTCGCCGGCCTTATCGCCGGGCAATCTCGCTCAGCGTCGTCGCGGGCGTAATCTCCTCGATGTCGGTCTTGAGATGCAGGAGCCGGACGCCGCCCTGAACCTGCGCGCGAGCGAAGGCCGGGGCGAAATCATCCGTCCGCTCCACCGTCTCCGCCCAGCAGCCATAAGCGCGGGCGAGCGCGGCGAAATCGGGATTGCGCAGCGCCGTCGCGCTGACGCGGCCGGGAAAGGCGCGCTCCTGGTGCATGCGGATCGTGCCATAGCCGCCATTATCGACGACGATGACCAGGATCGAGCAACCGTGCTGGACGGCGGTGGCGAGTTCCTGCCCGTTCATCAGCAAGTCGCCGTCGCCGCAGACCGCGACGACGCAGCGATCGGGGCGGCGCAGCGCGGCGGCGACGGCGGCGGGCAGGCCATAGCCCATCGCGCCGGCGGTGGGCGCGAGCTGCGTGCCGGGGCCGGCGTAGCGCCAGTAGCGGTGCCACCAGCCGGAGAAGTTGCCCGCGCCATTGCAGATGATGCTGTCGGCCGGGAGCTGCCCGCGCATCGCGAGGACGACCATGCCGAGGTCGAGGCGAACGCCGGGGCGGGGCTCTGGCGTCGACCAGGCGAGGTACTCGGCGTGCGCCTCGGCTGCGCCGGACCGCTGCCGAGGCGGGAAGAAGCGGCCGACGGTGTCCCAAAACTCACTAGGTTCAGCGCAGATCGCGAGGTCGGTTCGATAGGTGCGGTTCAGCTCGTTCGGGTCCGGATGGACATGAATCAGCCT
>NZ_CAHJWX010000383.1 GCF_903643065.1 Sphingomonas bacterium
TGGCGGCCTTGCGGCGGCAGTACGACCTCGGCGTCGATCCCGTCGCGGTGCTCCGCGCGCTCCTGGAACTTGTGCATGGGGTGACGCTAGCCAAGGTCGGCACGCCGGCGGACCCGGCGCACCCCGCCGAAGAACGCGCGGCGCTGGTCGACTGGTCGGGCGCGCTGTCGTTCGCGCAGCTCCACCGGCTGTGGCAACTGTTCCTCAAGGGCCATGACGAGGTGGCGCGCGCGGCGATGCCGATCGAGGCGGCGGAGATGGCGCTGCTCCGCGCGATCCACGCATCGTCGCTGCCCGATCCGGGGGAGCTCGCGCGCCAGATCGCCGGCGGTGCCGGCATGGCGGCGGCAGCGCCACCGCCGGTCCTGCCGGTGCCGGCCGCTCCGCCGCCGGACCCCGTGCCGGTCGTCGCCGCGCCCGTCTTTCCGGATGATTTCGCGGCCCTTGTGGCGGCGCTGGAGGCGGGCGGTTCGCTAGGGCTCGCCATCCGGCTGAAGTCGGCGAGCGTCGCGCGCTACGCCCCGCCCGAGCTGGTCTTCAGCGGCGCGCGGCCGATGTCGGCGGATACGCTGGCCGACCTCCATGTCGCGCTCAAGGCGATGGCGGGGCGCGCCTGGAAGCTGTCGTTCGCGGACCAGCCCGGTGCGCCGACGCTGAAGGACCAGGAGGACGAGCGCCGCGCCGCCGAGCGGCAGGCGGTGCTGGACAGTCCGCTGGTTCGCGCGGCGATGGCCGCCTTTCCCGAGGCCGAACTCGAAGGCTGGAGCGTTCCGGACGGGAATGTCGCAGCAAGGCCGGGCGGCAACACCGCAACAAGGAGTGCATCATGAAGAACCTCGATGAGATCATGGCGATGGCCCAGAACGTCCAGGCGGAGCTGGAGAAGGCGCAGGCGACCCTCGATACCATCGAGGTGGAAGGCGCGGCCGGCGGCGGGCTGGTGAAGGTTACGGCGTCGGCCAAGGGCCGCATCGTGTCGGTCGACATCGATCCGTCGCTGCTCGTGGTGTCGGAAAAGCAGATGCTGGAGGATTTGGTCGCGGCCGCGTTCAACGACGCGCGGGCGAAGGCGGATGCGGTGTCGAATCGGGAAATGGGCAAGATGACGAGCGGGCTCTCGTTGCCGCCGGGGTTCAAGCTGCCGTTCTGACGGCGCCCCGACGGGCGTTCACCCCGCCGGCACCTCGACCACCATGCCGTCGAGCGTCGCGACAAGCCGGACCTGGCAGGACAGCCGGCTGCGCCGCGTGGCGTGGGGCAGCAGGTCCAGCATATCCTCCTCCTCCGCGCTGGCCGGCGGCAGCGTCGCGAGCGCCGGCTCCGCCAGCAGGACATGGCATGTGCCGCACGCCATGAAGCCGTTGCATGTGCCCTCCAGCGGCTGGCCGGCGCGCTGCGCGACGTCGAGCAGACGCTCGCCCTCGCGGCCTTCTGTCGGCGTCCGGGTGCCGTCGGCGGCGACGAACGACAACCTCACGCCGCCACCCGCTGCGCCTGCGCCGCGGCGTCGATCCGGCCGATCGCCCCGGCGAGGTCCGTCTCGGTCGTGTAGCGCCCGAAGCCGAGCCTGATCGACGAGCGCGCCTCCGCCTCGCCCAGTCCGATCGCGCGCAGCACGTGGCTCGACCGCCCCGATCCGCTCGCGCAGGCGGAACCCGCCGAAAAGGCGATGTCACGAAGGTCGCTCGTCAGCCGGGCGACGTCGAGGCCGGGCAGGCGGACGTTGAGGTTGCCGCGATAGCGATGCTCCTCCGAGCCGTTGACGATCCACCCCGGCCCCAGCGCCTCGATCCCCACCCGCCACAGCGCCTCGACATGCGCGGCATCCACGTCCGCCCGCTCCACCATCAGCCGCGCCGCCGCGCCGAAGCCGGCGCACAGCGCGGGGCTGAGCGTGCCCGATCGCCCGTCCTCCTGATCTCCCCCGTGCAGCAGCGGCGCGAGCGCGACCCCGTTTCGGATCCACAAGGCCCCGATGCCCTTGGGGCCGTGGATCTTGTGCGCGGATATCGCGACAAGGTCGACCGCATCGGGGATCGGGACCCGGCCATAGCCCTGCACCGCATCGCACAGAAACAGCGCGTCCGCCCGATGCGCGGCCTCGGCCAGCGCCGCGACCGGCTGCACCACGCCGATCTCGTTGTTGACGAGCATCGCCGCGACGAGGCCGAAGGGCGAAACGGGAGGACAGCCAGCGGGTCTGTCCCCTGTCTGAAGCGGGTCGGCCGCTTGCATGCCGAAACACCCGTCCCGCCCGACCGCCAGCACCCGGACGTCCCGCCCGCCCCGCTCCTCGGCCGCCGCCGTGTCCAGCACGGCCGCATGCTCCGTCGCGAGCGTGACCAGCGCGCCGCCGGTCCCCTTGATCGCCCAGTTCAGCGCCTCGGTCGCGCCACTGGTGAACACCACGCGTCCGCCCGGCGGCAACAGCGCCGCGACCTGCTCGCGCGCCACCTCCACCGCCGCCTTCGCACGCCGGCCCTCGCGATGCGCGGAATGCGGGTTGGCGTGGCCCCCGGGCTGGTCGGCGCGCAGCCACGGCAGCATGGCGTCGAGCGCCTCGGGGGCGAGCGGCGTCGTCGCCTGATAATCGAGGTAGGTCACGCGGCGAACCGGCGGGTGGAGCGCGCGATCTCGCGCCAGGCGGCGACCGCGCGATCGACGTCGGCCTCGCGCGTGTCGCGGCCGAAGCTGATCCGCACCACCTCGCGCCCGGCCGTCTCGATCCAGCCCATCGCGGCGAGGACGTGGCTGGGCTTCAGGCTGCCGCTCGCGCACGCGCTGCCCGCGGACACCGCGATGCCGGCGAGGTCGAAGCGGATCAGCTGCGCCGCCGCCGCGACGCCCGGCATCCGATAGGACCCGACGGCGGGGTGCCGCGCGCTCGCAGCCCCCGCCACCTCGCCTCCGGAGCGCGTCACCGCATCGTCCAGCAGCGCCCGCAGGCTCGCCCAGCGGTCCAGCGGCTCGGGCTCCGCCAGCGCCACCTTGCGCTGGATCCCCGCGTTGTTGATGACGACGTTGAGCCCCGGGAACTGC
>NZ_CAHJWX010000384.1 GCF_903643065.1 Sphingomonas bacterium
CCGGGGTCGGCCGGTTCGAGCGGCGCGGCGTCGCCGACGCGCTATGGGCCGCCGTCGCCCCGCACGAACCGCTGGAGCGGCTGCACCGCAAGGTCGAACAGGCCTGTATCCGCGCGGGCCTGCCGCCCGAGCGCCGGACCTATCTGCCGCACGTCACGCTCGCACGGTTCGCGCGCTCGGCCGGGGGGTCGCCGGCGATCGACCGCTGGCTGGCGGACAACATGGCGCTGGCAAGCGCGCCGTTCCGGCTCGGGCATCTGGTGCTGTATGAAAGCCACCTCGGCCCCGCCGGCGCGGATTACGAGGCGATCATGCGCTGGCCGCTGGACTAGCATAGCGGCGAAGCCGCTGCGGTGGGTGGCCGGACTAGCGCGCCGCGAAGACGCCGCAGGCGATCCGCGCGCCGCTGTTGCCGGAAGGGTCGGTCATCAGGTCGTCGGCGCCGGCGTGGACGATCATCGCCGCGCCGTCCGCGTCGAGCATCGCCGCCACCGTCGCGCCGGGCACCACGACCCCGAGGTTGCCGTGCCCGTCGCTGCCGACGATCAGATTGGGCAGGTCGCCCTCATGCGGTCCTTGCGGGTTCATCGATCCGTGCTTCGCGCCGGTCGGGTTCCAGTGGCCGCCCGCGGTCGTGAAGCCGGGTGCGTCGCACAGGCCGACGGCGTGGATGTGCGCACCATGCGTGCCCGGCGGCAGCGCGTGGCCGTCGAGCGTCACGCGCATCCCGCCCGCGACGTCGCTCGCGGTCGCGCGGCCCACCTCCACGCCTTCGGCATTGTGCAGCATCGCGACCGCCCGGGCGCCGCCGGCGAGCGGCGTCCCCGTGCCGGGCCGCGACTGGCAGGCCGACAGCATCAGCGCCATCGCCCCTACGCCCGCCAGCGCCGGCATCGATGCCGCCACCGCCGACGCCGCCATCGCGATCCGCATGATCCAGTCTCCTCGCACCGCCGCCGCGGACCCGCCCGCAAGTCGCCGGTCGCACCTTAGACACGGCTGGCCGCGTACGGCAACCTTCCCGCGGCATCGCACGCTCGTCAGCGCAGCCGGTAGAGCAGCCCCATCCACAGCGTCCTGGGAGTCGCGCGCTCGACGATGCCGGCGCCGCTGGTGCCGGTCTGCACCTCCTCGTCGAACAGGTTCTCGGCCCGCGCCTCGACCGCGAGGCCACGCCCGAGCGGCAGCGCGGCGCGGGTATCCAGCGTCGTCGCGGGCGCGAGCGCACGGCTGTTCTGGTCGTCGTCGAACCGCGACGACGAGTGGCGGGCGGTCGCCGACAGCGACGGGCCGTCGACCCTGGCCCAGGCGAGCGTCGCCGAGACCTGATCGAGCGGCGTCTGCGCGGGGTGGAGGCCGTCCAGTCCCACAGCGGCGCCCGACGCCTCCACCCGCGCGGCGGCATGCGCCCAGGAAGCCTGCGCGCTCCACCGCCCGATCGCGTAGCGCGCGTCCACCTCCACCCCGCGCAACCGGATCGCGGAGAGGTTCTCGCGTATCCGGTACGCGCCGCCAGCCGCGACCACGCCCACCAGCGGGAAGGTGCCCGGCCCCTGCCCCAGCGTCACGTTGACGATCGGATCGGTCAGCCGGTTGTCGAAGGCGGTGGCCGACAGCGTCAGGCGCGGCAGCGGCGTCAGGTCTACGCCCCCTTCGTATCCGAACGAGTGTTCGGGGGTCAGCGCGGCGTTGGCGGCGGTGGCGTCGGCGCCGACGCGGAACGATCGGTAGAGCTCGTTGAGCGTCGGCAACCGCCAGCCGCGGTACACCGCCGCCCGCACCGTCACCGGCGCGGCCGCCCGCCAGGCGATCCCGCCGCGCCCGCTCGGCTCCGCGCCGCTGCGATCGGCGAAACGGGTGTTCGTCAGCGCCGCCCCCGCCAGGCTCCGCTCCGCCAGCATGCCGTCCGCGATCCGCCACGCATCCAGCCGTCCGCCGATGTCGAGCGTCACCCGGCCCAACGTCGCGCTCGCGTCCGCGAAGCCGCCGGCGGTGCGGCTGTCGCCCCCCGCCTCGCGCCTCCGCGTCGGCACGCCGGCCACATAGGCGTACAGTTCCTCCGTCCGCCCCGACAGGGCGCGCACGTCGCCGCCCAGCCGAAGGTCGACGCCGTGGCCGATCGGCGGCGAGACCTCGATCCGGCCGCCACCGCCCGTCGATGGCGTGTGATACTGGTCCAGCGTCTCGGTCGCGGTCGTGCGCGCGGCATCGATCGACACGAACTGGTTGGCGAAGCCGCGCGCCTGCACATAGCCGAGCAGCGACCAGCCCCAGCGGCCGCGACCGACCAGCCGGAGGCTGGCGTCGGCGCCGTCGCTGCGGATCGCGCTGAACGCCGTGCCGCGCTCGCGACGATCGGTGAACGCGTCGATGTTCGCCTGAAGCTCCGTCATGGGCGCCACGCCCACCACCACCCGCACCGCGCCCGACGCCTGTTCGTAGGGGCTCGGCCGGTCGACCGGACCCTGCTGGCGCGGGACGGTGGGCGTGAAGCCGTCGCCGCGCGCATAGGCGCCTGACAGCGTCGCGAAGCCGCCGGCGCCATCGGCGTCGCGGACCAGCGCGGCCGAGCCCTGCGCATCCACCGAGCCCCTGCCGCCGCCCGCGGCGCGCAGGTCCAGCGTGTCGAGCTGGTCCGGCGTCGCGCTGTCGATCTCGACGGTGCCGGTCAGCGCGCCCGGTCCGAAGTAACCGCTGCCGCCGCCGCGCGTGACCCGGATCGCTCCCAGCCGGCCGGTCGCATAGGCGGGAAACGCGATCCAGCCGGCGAACGGGTCCGCCTGCGGCACCCCGTCGAGGATCAGCAGCGCGCGGCTCGACGCATTGCCGCCCAGGCCGCGCAGCCCGATCCCCTGGCTGGTGGGATTGGCGGAGCGCGAGTCGGACCGGCGGAACTGCTGCAGCCCGGCGGCGTCGGCGAGCACGTCCTCCAGCCGGTCGGCGGCATCGCCCACGATCCGCGCGCGGTCGATCGTCACGACGTCATAGGCGCGCACGCCCGGCTGGGCGGGCAGGCCGCGGCCGGTGACGACGAT
>NZ_CAHJWX010000385.1 GCF_903643065.1 Sphingomonas bacterium
GCGCGGCGGCGGCCGGCTCGGGCAGCGCGTCCGGGTTCGGGCAGGCGGCGGCGGCCAGGAGCAGGGCGAGGATCATGCGGCGGCGATCACTTCCTCCACCGCGCGGACCAGCAGCGCGAGGTCGGGCGCGCGCGACAGGCGATGGTCGCCGTCCTTGACCAGCCAGCACTGCACGTCCGCTGAACGGATCAGCTCGGCCAGCCGCCCCGTCCGGTGCCACGGCACGTCCGCGTCGCGCATGCCGTGGAGCAACCGCGTCGGCGCGTCGATCTCGATGGGCCCGTACATCAGCCGATTGGCCTCGCCCGACGACCAGAAGGCGCGGGTGGTGACGGTGGGCGCGGGCCCGTACGGGTTCGCTCGTTCGAGCCGGCCGTGCTGGAGCAGGTGCAGCTTCTCCTCGGTGGTGAAGCCCCAGTCGGTGAAGTCGGGCGCGGGCGCGACGCCGACCATCCCGACCACGCGCTCGGGCCGGGCGCGCGCGACCAGCAGCATCAGCCAGCCGCCCATCGACGAGCCGACCAGCACCACCGGCCCCTCGACGCCCTCGTCGATCAGCGCCAGCGCATCGTCGCGCCAGTCGGCCAGCGTCTGTTCTTCGAACACGCCCTCGCTCTCACCGCAGCCGCCATAGTCGAAGCGGAGACAGGCCTGCCCGGTCCGCGCCGCCCAGGCTTCCAGCGCCAGCGCCTTGGCGCCACTCATGTCCGATGCATAGCCGGGCAGGAACATGACGGTGGGCGCGCGGCCGGGGGTGTGGCGGAAGGCGAGGCGGGGGCGGGTCATGCGGCCGGCCTAGCCGGTAATCGCGCGGAAGGTCACACTCGTGAGGGGTGATTTGTGACTTTCCGTCCAGCACCTTCCCGCCGGTCGGTCCATTTCAGCCGCGTCAGGCAGTTCGCCTCCCCGTCGTTCGCCGGATAGGCATTTCAGATAGCCTAGCGGGTCGCGCACTTGTAGGACAGCGCCGTCAGCCGGCGCGCCCCGCTTTGGAAGCCCTATCGCAGGAACGCGTCCACCGCCGCGCTGAACGCCGCCGGCTGATCGAGCATCACGAAATGGCCGCTGTCGGCGACCGCCACGACCGTGATGTGCGGCGCCTTCGCATAGGCGGCGCGATATAGCGGCTCGGCGCGCTCCTTCGGGTTGAGCGGCGACCAGGGATAGATCAGCGTGATCGGCGTCGCGATGCCGGCCAGGTCCGGGCGCAGGTCGGTCGACAGGTCCTCGTACAGCGCCTGCGCCGAGACGCGCGGGTCGGCCCTGGCGACCCAGCCCGCCACCTGCGCGCGAGCGGCCGGGGTGAGCGCCAGTCCCTGCGCGATCGCCGCGTCGGCGGCGGGGTTGTCCGGCTTGCCATATTGCGTCGCCATTCCGTCGCGCATCGCGGCGGCCTGGGGCGCGAGCATCGCGACGGTGGCGTTGGGCACGAAGATCTCGCCCACGAACGGCAGCGCGTCGACGATCAGCAGGCGGCCGGCGTCCTCCGGATGCGCGCGCGCGAGCATCAGCGCGACGAGCCCGCCCAGCGAATGGCCGATCACCGCCGCGTGCGCGAGCCGGTTGGCTTGGAGGTAGGCGTGCAGGTCGGCGACGACGCCGTCGAGCAGGCCCGGCTTCAGGTTCTCGCCCGGCGCGTCGCCGCCGAAGCCGTTGATCTGGACGGTGACGACGCGGTGGTCCCGCGCGAGCGTCGGGACCGTGGCCGCCCACACCTCGCGCGGGCTCGACAGGCCCGGGATGAGGACGATCGGACTGCCCCGGCCGGTGCTGGCGATCGACACATGGGGCAGGGCGGTGGTGACCAGCCCGCCGCTTAGCGCCACGTGTGCCACGGTCTGGCAATGCGCGGGCGAAGGGGAGATCACGGCGGCCAGGGCGACAGCGCTGGCGGCGAGGCTGAGCCTGAGGTGCAAGATCATTGCGGGCATTCCTGGGATGGCGAGGTGAAGCATTGCTCGATCGCGAGCCCGAACAGCTCGGCGATGCGAAAGGCGAGGGGGAGCGAGGGATCGTAGCGGCCGGTCTCGATCGCGTTGACGCTCTGGCGCGACACGCCCAGCCGCTCGGCCACTTCCTGCTGGCTCCAGCCGCGCTCGGCGCGCAGGACGCGTAGGCGGTTGGTCATGCCGCCCGCCGTTCGAACAGCGGATTGATGCAGGCGCCAACTCCGAAGCCGGCGAACCAGAGCACCGCGACATAGAAGGCGGGCACGTGCGGCGCGAGCCCGGCATCTTCGATGAAGCCGTAGACAGTAGTGATGGAGAGCGAGAAGCCGGTCGCGATCAGCGCCTGCCGCGAGGCGAGGGCACGCAGATACTCGTCCGTTTCCTCGACCAGATAGCGGCCGATCGCGGCGAAGATGCCGACCACCGCCAGCGCGGGCAGGCTGGCGACGAGCATGCCCGGCAAGCCGGCGAGCGGGTGATGGCGGAACAGCCAGACCGCTCCGAACAGCAGCGCGGTGTAGCCGATGCTCAATCCGAGCACCCGCCGTGTATAGCGTCGCACCGCCGGGGTGGCACCGATCATGGCTAAGCGTCCTTTCCGATATGGTAAGGACGCTTTACGTCAACCTAGCTTGTCATGTCAAGCGTGCTAGACACGATTAGATGACGTATTCCACCGTCCTCATCTGCGTCTGCGCGGCGTGAGCGGCGCGGCGCTTGGCGACCATCTCGGCGTGGAGCGCGGCGACGGTGCGGCTGCCGGTGGTCTGGCACCAGGCCGGCACGATCGCGTGGACCATGGCGCCCACGCCGCCCGCGATCATGCGGACGCCGAAGCGAGCGGCGACGGCCATGTGCTGGGCATAGGTCTCGCCGACCGAGGCGGGGTGGTCGGCGAACAGGCGGCGGATCATCGGTGGGCACTCCTTCGGAAGGTCAGCCTATCCGCGTTCGGCGAGCGCCGCCAGCATCCGTCTCGCGAGCTCGCCCAGCGTGTCGTCGCGCGCGCCCATGACGACGATCCGGTCGCCCGCGCGCGCGGTCACGACCAGCAGGCCGGCCGCGTCCTCGCGGTCGGCGAGG
>NZ_CAHJWX010000386.1 GCF_903643065.1 Sphingomonas bacterium
CAGTGATCGGCGACCACAAGGTGGTGTTCGCGGGCGAGGGCGAGCGGATCGAGCTGACGCACGTCGCCGAGGACCGCGCCACCTTCGCGCACGGCGCGGTGCGCGCGGGCCTGTGGCTGGTCGGCCAGGCGCCGGGGCGATACGCGATGACGGACGTGCTTGGCCTGTGAAGCGGAAGGACGTTTTCGAATTCTACCGGCGGCTCGCCGCGGCCGATCCGGCGCCCGAGACCGAGCTGGACTGGATCAACCCCTATACGCTGCTGGTCGCGGTGACGCTGTCGGCGCAGGCGACCGATGTGTCGGTGAACAAGGCGACGGGGCCGCTGTTCGACGAGGTGCGCGATCCGGCGGCGATGGTGGCGCTGGGCGAGGAGGCGCTCAAGGGGCACATCCGCACGATCGGGCTGTACAACGCGAAGGCGAAGAACGTGATCGCGCTGAGCCGGATCCTGCTCGACGAGCATGATGGCACCGTGCCCGCCGACCGCGATGCGCTGGAGCGGCTGCCGGGCGTCGGGCGCAAGACCGCCAACGTCGTGATGAACGTCGCGTTCGGGGCGGAAACGATCGCGGTCGACACGCATGTGTTCCGCGTCGGCAATCGCACGGGGCTGGCGCCGGGCCGGACGCCGGCGGCGGTGGAGACGGTGCTGGAGCAGGTGACGCCCGCGCCGTTTCGCCGCGGCGCGCATCACTGGCTGATCCTGCACGGGCGGCATGTCTGCAAGGCGCGGCGCCCCGAATGCTGGCGGTGCATCGTCGCCGGCCTTTGCGCGTTCAAGCCCCAGACACCCCCGCCTGTCGGAGCCTGACCCCATGTCCCATCCCTGGCGCCTGTCGCTCGCCGCCCTCTCGCTCGCGCTGGTCGCCGCCGCCGACCGCTCGCGCGTGCCCGAGGCGACCCCCGCCGGCGCCCCCGTGACCTGTCTGCACCTGTCCCAGATCCGCGAGTCCCGCGTGCGCGACGACCGGACGATCGACTGGTTCACGCGCGACAACCGGGTGTACCGCACGACGCTGGCCTATGCGTGTCCGGAACTCGGGTTCGAGCAGCGCTTCGCCTACGAGACCTCGCTGTCCGAGCTGTGCCAGACCGACATCATCACCGTCTTCCACACCAGCCCGGTCCAGCGCGGCGCGTCCTGCGGCCTGGCGCCGTTCCAGCCGGTGACGCTGGCCGACGCCCGGCATCGCCGCTAAGACTGGCGCGGCCGCCCGCGCGCTGCTACGCAAACACCGTTGGCACCCGTAGCTCAGCTGGATAGAGCGCTGCCCTCCGAAGGCAGAGGTCACAGGTTCGAATCCTGTCGGGTGCGCCAGCTTCTCCGCCATTTGTGACCTTCCCACGGGGAATCGTCTGCTTCGCGCGGGCGCAGAATGGGCGCACTACGATCAGATTGACCTGCAGGAGCGCGCTGCATGAGCCGCGCCCAGGAGATCACGCGCGCCTTCGGGGGCGACTGGCACGGCAACTACGGCGCCTTTCCTTTGCCTGGCCACAGCAAGGCCGATCGCGGCATGACCGTGAAGGATGCGGAGGGCGACGACGTGCTCTTCAACAGCTTCAACGGCGGCGACTGGAAGGCGGTCCGAGACGAATGTCGGCAGCGCGGCTTGCTCCCAGAGACGCTTGGCGCCTGCGCCCGCGGCCTGCCGCCGACCCGTGTCACCGGCATCTATGACTATGCCGACGAACATGGCGAGGTCCTCTACCGGACGGTTCGGAAGGAGAGGCGGGGGGAGCGGAAGCGGTTCGTGGCCGAGCGGCCGGACGGACGCGGCGGATGGAGGAGCGGCCTCGGGGAAGCGCAACGAGTTCCTTACCGCCTGCCGGCGCTCCTGACGGCCGATCCCGACGAGCCCGTCTATCTCACGGAGGGCGAACGCAAGGCCGACAAGGTGGCCGAATGGGGCTTCACCGCCACCGCCGTCGCGTTCGGTGCCAAGGGCTGGCGGCACGACTATGCCGAGTGGTTGCGGGACCGAACGGTGGCGATCCTGCCCGACAATGACGAGGAAGGGCGTGGCTTCGCTATTGGCGCGCGCGACAGCATCCAGGCGGCCGGCGGGCGCGCTGTAATTGTCGATCTGCCCGGCCTGTTACCCAAGGGTGACGTGATCGACTGGACTGGCACGGCAGACGAGCTTCGGAGCCTCACCGCTGCCGCGCTCGCGGTGGCCGATGCCCCGGCCGGGCTTATCCCGCTGCTCGATCCTGCCGCCTGGGCGACGGTGGAGACGCCAGCCCGCGTGTGGGCGCTCCATGAGATGATCCTTGTCGGGCAGGTGACGTACCTCACCGGCGCAGGCGCCACGGGCAAATCCCTCCTGGGCCAGCAGCTCGCCACCTGCATCGCGCTCGGGCAGCCCTTCATGGGGCTGGAGACGCGCCAGGGCACCGCCCTCTATCTCACCTGCGAGGATGACGCAGACGAGCTGCACCGGCGGCAGAAACCAATCTGCGAGGCGCTGGGCAGCACCATGCCGCAGCTCTCCGGAAAGCTCCACCTCGGCTCGCTGGCGGGCGCGATCGGCAACGAGCTGTCCACTTTCGATCCGCTCGGCCGGATGCCATGGCCGACCACGAGCCGTCACGAACGCGGTTACGGCACCGCTCACGACAAGATGCGGGCGCGACTCTTGCGCGAGGTGGCGACGTGCGAGGAATGCGATCGTCGGGGTCGGGTGACGCCAGGCAAGATCGCCGACCACATCATCCCGCTGGCGCAGGGCGGGACCGGCGAGCGCAGCAACTATCAGCTGCTATGCAAGCCCTGCTCCGATGCGAAGACGGCGGCGGAGCGAGGCGCGCAAGCCGCCACGAGGGGGGCCGTGGGTCGCGATGGGCGACCGGTCGACCCGTCGCATCCGTGGAACCGGCGCTGACCCCCCTGCCCGAAAGTCTCAGGCCGACCGGCGTCAGGACCGAAATCAGCCTTGCGTGCGCACCGTGTGTATCGGCGTGCAAAAGGGACCCCCTTAGCGGGGTGATCGGCGTCCAAGAGGGACCCCTCATTTCGATGGCGTA
>NZ_CAHJWX010000387.1 GCF_903643065.1 Sphingomonas bacterium
AACAGGTTGCAGGTCTCCTCGGTGAGGTGCCCCGTCGAGAGAACGAGCATCGGCTCGATCGTGGCGGTTGCGGGGCTGGCGGCGGGGACCGCGATGGTTCGATCATCCATGGTGAGGCTCCTTCAGATCAAGCGGCCAGATCGAGGCCGGAGGCGGTAGTGGCGAGACCGGCGTTGAAGCGCTCCAGCCAGTCCGCCATGGTCGGTCGCTCGGCGAGCGGGATCATCGCCGCGACATCCTGGAACCGGATCAGGTCGGCCGGAGCGTCGCGCCAGATACGGTCGACCTCGGCCGCTGGCAGCAGCCGGTCGCGGCGGATGAAGTCGGTCATCCGGCCCGGGCGGGCGCGCGTCGTCTTGCGCCACAGGCCCTCGACCGTGTGCAGGCGCGGCGCGGCGCGCGCCTCCACCAGCACGATCAGGCGCAGGCACCAGGCCGGCAGCTCGCGAACCTCGTCCGGCGTCATGCCGATGCAGAACCAGCAGCTCGACTTGGGCGGCACAGGCAGGCCGGCGGTTTCGATCCGACGCGTGCATGCGTCGCGGTCCCATCCCCAGCGCCGCAAGGGATAGTCGTAGTCGTAGAGCGGGTCGTCGATCGTCGCGGCGTGGTTTGCGCGCAGCGTGTCGCGCACGCCGGCGTCGAACCCGATCAGGCGCGTGACCTTCTGGCCCCTGCCCCACGCCTCGACCGCCGGCCGCCACGTCCGCAGGAACGCGTCCTGCGGTGCCTTCTTGTATTTGAGGGAACAGCTCGACCCGCCCATGCTCTTGCTCGGCAGGGTGGCGTTGGTCAGCGCCATCTCCAGCAGCGAGTAGTAGGGTGGCCAGTGCTTGAACCGCTTGGGCTGGTAGCGGACCAGCTCATGGGCGATCCCGCGCTCGTCTATCCACGGGCGGATGATGTCGAGATAGGCGTAGGTCGCGGGCTTCTCGACGCCGGTGTCCGCGGTCAGGACTAGGTCGGGACGCTCGCCCCGAGCCTCCAGCTCGACCAGCAGGGCGGTGCTGTCGACGCCGACGCCGTAGGCGAGGACGACGGGCGCGCGCGGGACCATCCTACGCGGCCTCGGCGGGGATGGGCAGGCTCGCGAGGTGCCGCCAGCAGGCCTCGAGCGCGTCTTCGAGCGTCGGCTGGTCACCCAGGCGCTGGAAGCACGCGACGTCGCCGCGGATCACGCAGGCGTCCGGCTCCCAGACGGGGTCCGCCATGCCCTCGGGCCATTGGTGGAAGCCGTCGGGGTAGGCCGTGATCTTGTACGGACCCCAGAGCTGGGGATGCAGGCGCGTGTGGCGCGCGACATGGCGAGCGGGCATGGCGCAGGTCCTCGTGGGGGCGGTGCCGACTGGCGGCGTGGGACGGGGTCAGCCGGGGCCGGCGGTCAGGCGGCCTCGGGCATTCGCGGCGTCACCACCACGTCGAGCTTCTCGCGCGTGAGGGTGACGGAGACGGTGCGGTCGGCCGGCACGATCCAGGGATGGGCCTGGAGCAGCATGCGCAGCTGCGCCTCGATCGCGGCGTCGCCGCCTTCGAGCAGCCGCACCGTCCGCTTCTGCGCGGAGGCGCGGAAGCGGTCGACCTGGGTCTCGTAGCTGTCGTCGCCGCTGTCGCTGCTCGGGTCGAAGACGGCTTGCTGGAGCAGCTCGGCGACGTCGTACGCCGTGGCGGTGCTGCCGCGACGGACGAAGATGCCGACCTCGTCCACATCGTCGCAGTACGAAGTGTCCGGCGAGAAGGCGACGTCGGCCGCGTGGATCAGCTGGGAGGTGTCGCCGTCCTGGACGACCGTGATGACCAGCGAGATCGCCTCGACCAGGCCGCTGGCGGCACTTTCGGGAGCCTCGTCGACGTCGGTGACCTCGAACGTGGTCTCGCCGGCGTCGATGCGAAGCCGGACGTCGGTGACCCGTGCCAAGGCGTCGTACCAGCCATAGCCCTCGAAATGCCGCTGCGCTTCGACGAGCGGTCCGCCGAACGGCGATCGACCGGCGAGCGCGCGTTGCATCGGCTGGGCGATGATCGGCGCCTGGTCGGGGACCAGCACCATGGCGGCACCGCGCGTCCGCTCCTGCCCCTGCCAATTCTGCCGGTAGTCGGCGCAGGGGGCCGTCCAGCGGGTGAGATACGCGTCGGCCTCGGGCAGCGCGATCCCCAGCGCATCCGCTTCGAGCCATACCTTGTGGCTGAGGCGGTGCCCGCCGACCTTGGCGAGCGCGCGGAAGATCGCGACCTTGGCCGCGGCGCGAAGCTCCAGCAGCGCATGATTCTCGACCGGCTCCTTGCGTGCCGGCAGCACCAGCTGGATCTCGGGCGCGTCGATGATGTCGATGCGAACCGTCCATTTCCGGCCTCGGTCGACCTCGTCGACCATCGGCATGTCCGTCGCGACCGTCACGCCGTGGAAGTTGATGCGGACATTGCTCGGCAGGGGCCAATCGGACGCATGGCTGTCGAACACGCCGATGCGGCAGCCACGCCAGTCCTCGACGTGGACGGCACCGGCGAGCCACGGGCGACGCGGCAGCTCCTCGCCGTCGATGAGGACGGGCAGCGGGTAGAACAGGGCTACCGCCTCGAGAGTCGTGCGCAGGGTCGGCACCCATGCTTCGGGCATGGCGAGCGAGATCGCGGTGCCGCGAGCGATCGGATCCGCCTCGATCGCGATCGGCCGGCTCGTCTCCCACGCGCCTGCGGGGATGTGCGCGCACCAGCCCTGATGCTCGGGGCGCGACCAGGAGCGGACGATCACGTCGCGGCCGGCGAGGCTGAACACGCCCATCCCGGCCGGGTCCTCACGCTCGCGGGTGTCGTCGGCCCAACCGGAGCGGCCGAGCGTCACGATCGTGGCCGGGTCGGCGATGCCGTGGCCGTCGTCGGTGATGGTCAGCAGCCGGCACCCCGGCTGGCCCATCAGCGTCACACGGACGCAGGACGCGCCGGCGCGACGGGCGTTCTGCAGCAGCTCGTTGAGGATGTCGTGCGCCGAGCCGTTGAACAGGCGGCTGACCTTGGTGATGGTCTCGG
>NZ_CAHJWX010000388.1 GCF_903643065.1 Sphingomonas bacterium
CCGGCCGCGCCCGCGCCCGACCAGGACGCGATCGTCAAGGCCGCCGCCGACGCGATCCGCGCGCAGCTCCTGGTCCGCACCTATCGCGTGCGTGGCCATTACGCCGCCCAGCTCGATCCGCTGGGCCTCGTCAAGCGCGACCTGCCCGAGGACCTGCGCACCGAGTGGCACGGCTTTTCCGAAGGCGACATCGACCGGCCCGTCTATCTGGGCGGCACGCTCGGCCTCCAATGGGCGACGGTGCGCGAGCTGGTCGACACGCTGCGCGCCAATTACTGCGGCGCGGTCGGCCTGGAATACATGCACATCGCTGATGTCGACGAGCGCCGCTTCCTGCAGGACCGCATGGAGGGCAAGGACAAGGGCGTCGATTTCACCCCGCAGGGCAAGAAGGCGATCCTCGCCAAGGTCATCGAGGCCGAGCAGTGGGAGAAGTTCTTGGGCCGCAAATATGTCGGCACCAAGCGCTTCGGGCTCGACGGCGGCGAGAGCATGATCCCCGCGCTCGAATCCGTCATCAAATATGGCGGCCAGACGGGCGTGCGCGAGATCGTGTTCGGCATGGCGCATCGCGGCCGGCTCAACGTGCTCGCCAACGTGATGGGCAAGCCGCTGCGCGTCATCTTCCACGAATTCTCCGGCGGCAGCGCCAATCCGGAGGATGTCGGTGGCTCGGGCGACGTCAAATACCATCTCGGCACCTCGACCGACCGCGAGTTCGACGGCCATCACGTCCATCTGTCGCTGGTCGCCAATCCGTCGCACCTGGAGGCCGCCGATCCGGTGGTGCTGGGCAAGTGTCGCGCGATCCAGACCATCGCCGGCGACCTGAAGGATCACGCCGCGTCGCTCCCCGTGCTGATCCACGGCGACGCCGCGATGGCGGGGCAGGGGATCGTGTGGGAGTGTTTCGGCTTCTCCGGTATCCGGGGCTACAACACCGGCGGCTGCGTCCACTTCATCATCAACAACCAGATCGGCTTCACCACCTCGCCGCAATTCGCGCGCTCGTCGCCCTATTCGTCGGACGTCGCCAAGGGCGTCCAGGCGCCGATCTTCCACGTCAACGGCGACGATCCGGAGGCGGTGACCTTCGCGACCAAGATGGCGATCGAGTATCGTCAGCGCTTCCACCGCGACGTCGTCATCGACATGTGGTGCTATCGCCGGTTCGGCCACAACGAGGGCGACGAGCCCGGCTTCACCCAGCCGCTGATGTACAAGGCGATCCGCGATCACGCCCCCGTCAGCGAGATCTATGCGCGCCGCTTGGTGGGGCAAAAGGTGATCGACCAGGCCTGGGTCGACGACAACGTCCAGCAATACACCACGCTGCTCGATGGCGAGTTCGAGGCGGGCGCCGCGTACAAGCCCAATCGCGCCGACTGGTTCGCCGGCCGCTGGTCCGGCCTGCACGCCCCGGCCGATGCGGAGACGGCGCGCCGCAGCGTCGACACGGGGATCGAGCCCAAGCTGTTCGACGCGCTCGGCCGCATGCTGACGACGGTGCCCGAGGGGCTGACGATCCACAAGACGCTCGCCCGCGTGCTCGACGCCAAGCGCGAGATGTTCCGGTCGGGCACCGGCTTCGACTGGGCGACCGGCGAGGCGCTCGCGTTCGGCGCGCTGCTCGCCGAAGGTCACGGCGTCCGCCTGTCGGGCCAGGACTCCGGGCGCGGCACCTTCTCGCAGCGCCACGCCGTGTGGGTCGACCAGACCGACGAGCATAAATACGTGCCGCTGGGCACCAGCGAGCATGGCCGGTTCGAGGTGCTGGACAGCCCCTTGTCCGAATATGGCGTGCTCGGCTTCGAATATGGCTACGCGCTCGCCGACCCCAAGACGCTGGTGATGTGGGAAGCGCAGTTCGGCGACTTCGCCAATGGCGCGCAGATCATGATCGACCAGTTCATCGCGTCGGGCGAATCCAAGTGGCTGCGCGCCAACGGCCTCGTCATGCTGCTGCCGCATGGCTATGAGGGGCAGGGGCCGGAACACTCGTCCGCCCGCCCCGAACGCTTCCTGCAGCTCTGCGCGCAGGACAACATGCAGGTGGCGAACTGCACCACGCCGGCGAACTACTTCCACCTGCTGCGCCGGCAGATGCACCGCACCTTCCGCAAGCCGCTGGTGGTGATGACGCCCAAGTCGCTGCTGCGACACAAGCTGGCGGTCAGCCAGGCGGCGGATTTCCAGGCCGACAGCCACTTCCAGCGCCTCCTCTCCGATCCGAACGGCGCGGCGGACGACGCGACCAGGCGCCTGGTCCTGTGCACCGGCAAGGTCGCCTATGACCTGATGGAGGCGCGCGACGCGGCCGGCGGCGGGCAGACGCAGATCGTCCGCGTCGAGCAGCTCTATCCCTTCCCGGTCGAGGCGCTGGCCGCCCGGTTGCGGCGGATGACGGCGCTGGAGGAAGTGGTCTGGGCGCAGGAGGAGCCGCGCAACCAGGGCTATTGGACCTTCGTCGAGCCGTGGATCGAGGAAGCGCTCGGCCAGGTGGATGGCGCGGTCCGGCGCGCGCGCTATGCCGGCCGCGCCGCCGCCGCCTCGCCCGCCACCGGTCTGATGAAGCGCCACCAGCTGGAGCAGGGCGCGCTCGTCGCCGACGCGCTCGGCCATTCGGTGCGCGACGAGGTCCGCCGCAGCCGCGAGAGCGACAAGAAGCCGGGCAAGGCAGGCGCCTGACGTCCAATGAGGCTTGGCGTCCAATGAGGGTAGTGTGATGGCAATCGAAGTTCTGGTCCCCACGCTGGGTGAATCGATCACGGAGGCGACGCTGGGCGAATGGCTCAAGCAGCCCGGCGACCGGGTTGCGGCCGACGAGCCGATCGCGTCGCTGGAGACCGACAAGGTCTCGGTCGAGGTGCCATCGCCGGTCGCCGGCACGATGGGCGCGCAGGCGGTGAAGGTCGGCGACACCGTGTCGGTCGGGGCGATGATCGCCACCGTCGAGGCTGGTGGCGCCGCCCCGGCCCAGCCCGCTGCGCCCCAGCCAGCCGCGAC
>NZ_CAHJWX010000389.1 GCF_903643065.1 Sphingomonas bacterium
CGTCCAGCCGGTCGCGCGCCCAGCCAAGTCCGCCCGCGTCCGCCCGAAGCGGCGCGTCGAGCCCGGCGGGCACGGTGCCGAGCGCCTGATAGTCGCGCAGCACCCGGACGCTGGTCAGCAACGCGCGCTTCACCACCAGCCGGGGCGCCCGGATCGTCGCGGAGAAGACCGTCCCGTGCAGCGCGCGGCCCCTGGCGTCGATGCCGGAAAAGGGCCGCGCGGGCGAATTCATCCGCCACTCGGCGGCGACGGGAAGCCGCTCGAACCAGAGCCCGACGCCGCTGTTGCCGGCCGGAAAGGCGACGATGATCCGCGGATCGATACCGTCGCGCAGCACCACATGCGCCGCGACCGGCCCGTCCTGCACGAACGCGTTGAGGTTCAGCCCCTCGCGCCGCGCCATACCGGGCACGGGCGCGGGCGCGGCGGCGAGCGAGGCCGCGGCGGAGAGGGCGAGCAGGACAGGGCGCATGGCGACCGCGTACGACATCGGCCGGCGGGGGCGCGAGCCCCGGCCGGCGTGCCGGATCACAGCTTGATCGTCGCGCTGACGATCGCGTTGCGGCCATAGATCGCCCGGCCATAGAAATAGCCGTTGCTGATCGACTGCGTCTGCCCCTGGCGCGGGTTGCCCTCGGTGAAGCCCTTGGTGTCGGTCACGTTGTCGACGCTGACGTTGATGTTGACCATCGACGAGAGGTTGAAGCTCGCGCCGGCCGAGAACACGCTATAGTCCGGCAATGCGATGCCGTTGCCCGCGTCGGCGAAGATCTTGCCGATGTATTTCCACCGCCCGTACACCTCGCCAAGCCCATGGGGCAGGATGAACGAGGGCGTCACGGTCAGCAGCTTCTTGGGCGTTCGCTCGGGCGTATTGCCGTTGTAGCTGCCGGGGATCGGCGTGTCGAAGACGATGTTCGTCAGCTTCGGCTCCTGGTACACGCCGACCACGTTCAGGCTGAAGAACCGGATCGGGCGGATGTCCGCGTCCACCTGGACGCCGTTGGTCCGGCTGTCGGCCACCGCGTTCGACTGGACCGCGGCGTTGGCCGGGTTGATGAACTGGTACGACAGGTCGTTGATCTCGGTCCGGAAGCCGATCACGGAGGCGTTGAAGCCGGGATACTGGGCGCGAACGCCGCCCTCGTACAGCGTCAGCGCGGTCGGCTTGTGCGTCCCGCCGGTGTCGCCGCCGTTGGTCTGGAAGCCATAGGCGCCGCGCACGTACAGCGCGAAATGGTCGGTCAGCGTGTAGTTGATGCCGCCGGTGTAGGCGAGCTTGTTGTACGAGGCCGACTGGTGCGTGAAGGTGCCGTCGAACGTGCTGCCGACGTCGCTCACGATGCCCGGCGTCCCCGCCGGGACCGCCGCGTTGACGAGCGCGGTGTTGCCGATGTCGACGCCGACATGCTCGTGCTCGTACCGGGCGCCGAAGTCGATGTGCAGCTTGTCGCCGATGCGCAGTTCGTCGTTGAAATAGCCCGCGATCGAGTTGACCTCGTCCTCGAAGATGCCCTGGCCCCAGTTGCCGTAGTTCACGACGCCGTTGTTGGTCAGCGTACCCAG
Source organism: Sphingomonas bacterium (assembly GCF_903643065.1). Lineage (GTDB taxonomy): Bacteria > Pseudomonadota > Alphaproteobacteria > Sphingomonadales > Sphingomonadaceae > Sphingomonas. Next base: position 1,567 of record NZ_CAHJWX010000389.1, read on the forward strand.
CACCTGTCCGCCCGAGTTCAGCGCGACGAGATCGTAGATGTGCGAGTCGTTGCGCACGTCGTTGATGACGGTGGCGGTGGCCGACTGGTCGTTGCGGCGGCGCACGTTGTAGTACATGCCGCCGACCGTCAGCGAGTTGTTGATCGCGCCGCTGGTCGCGTCCCACTTCGCGCCGAAATTGGCGCCCGCGTCCTTGGTCGACAGCGTCTGGTGGTTGAGCACGGTCTGCTGGAGCAGGCCGTTGCCGCCGAGCGCCGCCAGCGTCGCGGTGTCGGTCGAGGGGATCACGACGCCGGTGCGCACGTCGCGCAGCCCGAACTGGAGCGTCGTCGGGAAAGCCCTGGTCGCCGCGGTGTAATAGGGCACGCCGCCGATCGACAAGCCCGCCAGCGGCGATGCGTTGGGCACCAGGTAATCGCGCGCCGAGGTCAGCCCCGCCAGACCCGATCCCGATCCGGGGAAGATGCCGTTGAAATCGTATCTGCCGTCGAGGTAGCGCGCGTGCGCGAACAGGCTGACATGGTCCGACACCGGCTTCTCGATGTCGATCCGATAGGTGTTCGCGGTCACCCTGACGCCGGTCTCCGAGCTGAAGCGGCGCAGGCTGTTGCCGGTCGCGGGCGAGTCGGGGATCAGGAAATGCTCGAAATAGCGGCCGCCGACGTCGTCGGTCTTGAGGTTCAGGCCCGGTACGCTGTTGATGTCGCCGTTCGCGCCGACGCGGAACGGCATGTCGGCGTAATAGGGATTGCGCTGGTCGATCCGCTTGTACGTCAGCCGGACGGTGCCGCCGTCGTCGAAACGCTTCTCCAGCATCGCCTTGACGTTGTAGCCGGCGAAGGTGAACGGCGTGCTGCGGAGGCCCTTCTGCGAGGTGACGTAGCCGCCGACGCTGTACGCCAGGCTGTCGGTAATCGGCGCGGAGAAATAGGCGTCGGCGCGGAAGTCGTTGTAGCTCGTGCCGGTGAACCGCGCGGAGGCGGTCGCCTTGTCGTAGCTGGGCTTGAGCGAGATGAAGTTGATCGTCGCGCCCGCGCCGTTGGGGGCGAGCACGCCCGACGTGCCGCCCTCCACCGCCTCAACCCGCGCGATCGTGATGTCCTGCTGGAAATAGAAGTCCGCGCCATTGCCGCCATAGAGGATCGGCATGCCGTCCTCCTCCAGCGTGATGAACGTCTGCCCGCCGCCGCGCAGCCCGCGGACCGAATAGTTGTTCGAGATCGGGCCGGCCGTCCCCTCCACGAAGATGCCCGGTACCAGCTCCAGCGTCTCGGCGGTCGAGCGGGGCGCCTTGCGGGTGATGTCGGCCGAACTGGCGAGCGTGACGTTGGACGAGCTGTCGAACAGCGTGCGCCTGCCCGAGGTGTTGCCGGTGACGATGATGTCCTGCATCCCGCCCGCGTCGCTGGCGGGCGGCTGCGCGCCGGGCGGGGTTCG
>NZ_CAHJWX010000390.1 GCF_903643065.1 Sphingomonas bacterium
TGCCGTTGCGAAGGCGGGGGCGTCGGCCAGGCTGAACTGCAGCGATGGCGCTAAATCGAGGCCGCGCTGGGCGCGCCGGTCGTCGGCTTTCGCGGCGGGCGCGGCGTCGTCGGCGAGGATCGCCCGCTGGGGCTGAGCATGGCGGCGGCGTGGAACCTCTGGCCGGCGGTCGACCTGATGATCGGCATCGGCACCCGGCTGGAGATCCCCTTCATGCGCTGGGGCAGCATGATGCGTTGCGAGCGCAGCATCGCCGGCAGGCGGCTGATCCGCATCGACATCGATCCCGCCGAGATGGACCGGCTCGACACCGACGGACCGCTGGCGGGGGACGCCGCCGTGACGGTCGGCGCGCTGCTGTCGGCGCTCGACGCCGCCGGCCACCCCCCGCAAGGCGACCGCGCCGCGATCGCCGACGCCAAGGCGAAGGCGGCGCGCGACATCCGCTCGGTGCAGCCGCAGATGGCCTATCTGGACGTCATCCGCGACGTGCTGCCGCGCGACGGCTTCCTGGTCGAGGAACTGTCGCAGATGGGCTTCACGTCGAACTTTGGCTATCCGGTGTATGAGCCGCGCACCTATGTCAGCTGCGGCTATCAGGGCACGCTCGGCTTCGGCTTCCCCACCGCGCTCGGGGTCAAGGTCGCCCACCCGGACAAGCCGGTGGTGTCGATCACCGGCGACGGCGGCTTCCTGTTCGCGATGCCCGAGCTGGCGACGGCGGTGCAGTACGGCATCGACCTCGTCACGATCGTGTTCGACAATGGCTGCTACGGCAACGTCCGGCGCGACCAGGAGACCCGCTTCGCCGGGCACGTCATCGGCGCCGACCTCGTCAACCCGGATTTCGTCAAGCTCGCCGAGAGTTTCGGCATCCGCGCCTGGCGCGTCGACACGCCGGACGGCCTGCGCCCCGCGCTGGAGGCCGCGCTCGCGCTCGGCGCGCCGGCGCTGATCCAGGTCCAGGTGCCGCGCGGGACGGAAGTGTCGCCCTGGTCCTTTATCCACCCGGCGAGCTGAAGAGGTGATGGCATGAACGCGCTGCTGACCTGCGTCTCCCACGGCCCGGCGCTGATGCGGCCGATGCCGGAAACCGACATGCACCCGCACGTCGTCGAGGCCTATGCCGCCCGCGCGCGCGCGCTCGCCGCGTTCGATCCCGAGCTGGTCATCATCTGCGCGCCCGACCATTATACGGGCGTGCACCTGCAGATGGTGCCGCCCTTCTGCATCGCCTTCGGCGCGACGGCGGTGGACGATTACGGCGGCGCGCCCGGGCGGCTGGATGTCGCGCGCGATTTGGCGAGCGAGTGCCTGGCGGCGGTGCGCGCCGCCGACATCGACGTCGCCGCGTCGCATGACATGACGGTGGACCACGGCTTTTCCCAGCCGCTGCAGCTGCTGGCCGGCGCGATCGATCGCTATCCCACCATCCCGGTCCTCATCAACACCACCTGTCGGCCGCTGTCGTCGTTCCGGCGCGTGCGGATGCTGGGCGAGGCGATCGGCGCGTTCGCGGCGGGGCTGGGCAAGCGCGTCGCCTTCATCGCCAGCGGCGGGCTGTCGCACCATCCCGCCAACATCTTCCCGCAGGATCTGGCCGCCGTGCCCGACGAGCTGCGCAGCTATCTCGTCCACGGCGGCATGGGCGGCGGGCTCGACCGCGACGCCTGGATCGCGCAGCTGGGCGCGCGCACGGTGCTGGGCGGCGAGATGGTGATGCGCGGCGAGCGCACCGCCAGCGACTTCCGCCTGAACCCAGCCTGGGACGAGGCGTTCCTCGCGCGCTACGCCACCGGCGACTTCGCCGCGTTCGACGATTGGGAACCGGCCTGGGTGATCGAACAGGCCGGGGTCGCGGCGATGGAGGTGCAGCAATGGATCTGCGCCGGCGCGGCCGCCACGCGCTGCGGCGCGGGCGCGATCAGCACCGACTTCTACAGCGCGCGCGCCGAATACCGGCTGGCGATCGGCGTCGCCCATGCGGACCCCGCCGCCGCGTGACGGCTCAGCCGGCGACCGCCTCGGGCCAGTAGAGCGCGAGGGGATTGTCGATCAGCAACGCCCGCTGCAACGCGGGCGTGGGCGCGATGCGCGGGATCACGTCGACCAGCGCGCCGTCGTCGGGGATCGCGTCGGCCATGTTCGGATGCGGCCAGTCGGTGCCCCACAGCGCGCGGCTCGGATAGTCGGCGACCAGCGGCGCGACCGCGCGGACGAAATCGTCCCACGGCGGCCCGGCGGGGTCGAGCCGGTCGGGACAGGTCGCCTTGAAGTGGATGTCCGGCCGGCTGTCGAGCAGCGCCCGGAACGCGCGCAGGTCGGGTCCGTCCGGCCCCTGGCTGACGTCGGGCCGGCCCATATGGTCGATGACGAGCGGCACGGGGATCGCGTCCAGGAACGGGCGCAGATCGGCCAGGATATCCGCCTCGAAATACACCACGACGTGCCAGCCGGCGGGCAACCGGCGCGCCACCTCCAGGAACCGGTCCTTGGGCGCGTCGTCGACCAGCCGCTTGAGGAAGTTGAAGCGGATGCCACGGATGCCGCCCGCGTGCAGCGTGTGCAGCGCCGCCTCGTCGATACCGGGATCGACGACCGCCACGCCCCGCGCGGCGCCGTCCGATCGGGCGATCGCGTCGAGCGTCGCGGCGTTGTCCGTCCCGTGGCAGCTCGCCTGGACGATCACGTTGCGCGCGAAGCCCAGCCGATCGCGCAACGCGAACAACAGGTCCGGCCCCGCGTCCTGCGGCAGGTATTTGGCCTTGGCGCTGAACGGGTGCCGCGCCTGCGGGCCGAACACATGGCAATGCGCGTCGATCGCGCCCGGCGGCGGCTCGTAGCGCGGGCGCGTCGGCTCCAGCGTCCAGCTGCGCACCCGGCCGTCCACGTCCACGCTCATGCGAACACCGTCCCGTCCATCAGCTTGCGCGCCGTGCGCAGCAGCGCCGCGCTCGTCACCGCGCCCGCCGCGTCCACCGCCAGCACGCACGTCA
>NZ_CAHJWX010000391.1 GCF_903643065.1 Sphingomonas bacterium
GGGCGCCGCGACGGTCACCTCGCCCTCGCTTTCGACCGCCTCGCCTTGCAGCGCGCCGGGCCCCTCGTCCCAGCGGATCGCGAGATCGAGATTGGCCTCGGCGAAGTCGATGCCCCCCTTCTCGGCGAAGGCGTCGGCGGCGAGCAGCTGGAAGCGCAGGTCGCCATCCGCGCGCGCGATCGCGGCGAGGCGGGGCATCAGCCATTTCTCCGTCACGTCGCGCGGCGCGGCGAGCGCGAGCGCCTTGGAGGACTGGCCGGCCTGCATCGCGCGCACCGCTTCCTCGAACTGGAGGAAGCCGTCGCGCAGCGGATCGAGCCCGGCGGCGGCCTCCGGCGTCAGCTCCAGCCCGCGCGTGGTGCGGCGGAACAGCACGGCGCCGAGCATGTCCTCCAGCGCGCGGACCTGTTGCCCGACCGCGGCGGGGGTGACGGCGAGCTCGTCGGCGGCGCGGGTGAAGGACAGGTGGCGCGCGGCGGCGTCGAAGACGCGCAGCGCGTTGAGGGGGAGATGCGTGCGCTTCACCTCCCCTCCCCTCCCGCTCGCGGGAGGGGTCGGGGGTGGGCTCCCCGGCGCCACGGGAGATGCGACCAGGGCTGGCGTCGATCCCACCCCCCAGCCCCCTCCCGCGAGCGGGAGGGGGAGAAACCGGCCCCCCTCACCCCGCCGTCGCCGGGGCGGTGAGCGTGAAGCGCGGGATCGCGACGTCGAACGGCGCGCCGTCGACGCCGGCCATGCGATAGCTGCCTTGCATCGCGCCGCTCGGCGTCGTCAGCGGGCAGCCGGAGACATAGTCATAGGCGTCGCCCGGCTGGATCAGCGGCTGCTCGCCGACCACGCCCTCGCCCTCGACGACGTGGCGCGCGCCCCGCCCGTCCGTGATCACCCAGCGCCGCGTCAGCAGCCGGACGGGGGCGGCGCCGCCATTCTCGATGCGGACGTGATAGGCCCAGAACCAGCGCCCGCGCCCCGGCTCCGACTGTTCGGGGAGGAACGAGACGGAGACGCGCACGGTGACGCCGCCGGTGGTCGCGGCGTGCGGGAACAGGAAGTTCACAGCCCCACCGCCGTCAGCGCGCGGTCGAGATCGTCGGTGAGGTCGGCCACGTCCTCCAGCCCGACGTTGAGGCGCAGCAGCCCCTCGCCCACGCCCATGATCGCCCGCTGCTCCGCCGCCACGCCCGAATGGGTGGTCGACGCCGGATGCGTCATCAGCGAGCGCGAGTCGCCGATGTTGTTGGAGATGTCGATCAGTTCAAGCGCGTCGAGCAACCCGTGCGCCTGCGCGCGGTCGGCGACCTCGAAGGCGAAGATCGGGCCGGTGGCGTCCATCTGCGCCATGGCGAGATTGTGCTGGGGATGGCTGGGCAGCCCCGGATGCAGCACGCGCGGCACGCGGGCCTCCAGGAAGCGGCCGACCGTCACCGCGCTCTCCGACTGGCGCCGGATGCGCAGGTCGAGCGTCTCCAGCCCCTTGAGCACCACCCAGGCGTTGAACGGCGACAGCGTCGGCCCGGTGTTGCGCGTGAAGGGAAGCAGCGTGTTGTCGATGAAGTCGGTCGTGCCGCAGATCGCGCCGGCGAGCACGCGGCCCTGCCCGTCCATCATCTTGGTGGCGGAATAGGCGACGACGTCGGCGCCGAACTCCATCGGGCGCTGGAGCGCGGGGGTGGCAAAGGCGTTGTCGACCACCGTGGTGATGCCGTGCGACTTCGCCAGCGCGCAGACGGCGGCCAGATCGACCACGTCCATCGTCGGGTTGGCGGGCGTCTCGAAGAAGAACACCTTGGTGTGGGGCCGGATCGCGGCGGCGAAGGTCGCGGGGTCGCGCGCGTCGACCACCGTGGTCTCGATGCCGAAGCGCGGCAGCAGCGTGTCGGTGAGCCAGCGGCACGAGCCGAACGCCGCGCGCCCGCCGACCAGGTGATCGCCGGCCGAGAGCTGGCACAACAGCGCCGCCGTCATCGCCGCCATGCCCGTCGCGGTGGCGCGGCAGGCCTGCGCGCCCTCCAGCAGCGCGATACGCTGTTCCAGCATCTCGACGGTGGGGTTCTGGAGCCGGGAATAGGTCATCCCCGCCTGCTCGCCCGCGAACCGCGCGGCGGCATCGCCCGCCTTGTCGTAGCTGTAGCCGGAGGTGAGGAACAGCGCCTCGGACGTTTCCCCCCATTCGGACCGCGCGGTGCCGCCGCGCACCGCGCGGGTGGCGGGGCGCCAATGCTCGGTGATCGAGCGATCCTGGCCGGTGTGACGCTTCATGCGGGCGCTTTGCCGGGTTGCGTTGCCGACCGCAACCGTCGGCGCCCTTCCAGCGAAGGACCTCGGCGAAGATCGAGCGGGTTGCGAGGCGGGCGCGAACCGGCGACACCGCCGGTCGTGAACGACGCCCGTCCCCTCCGCCCCGCGCTGCTGCTCGGGCTCGGCGCGTTCGCGCTCTTCGCCTGGCACGTCACGGTCCCGCACCGGCTGGTGTTCGACGAGGTCCATTACGTCCCCGCCGCGCGCCTGCTCTGGTCGCTGGCGGGGCCGTCGAACATCGAGCATCCGCTGGTCGGCAAGGCGCTGATCGGGCTGGGCATGGCGGTGTTCGGCGACAACAGCCTGGGCTGGCGGGCGATGGCGGTGGTGGCGGGCGTGGCCACGGTGCTGGGGCTGTACGCGGCGGCGTGGTGGCTGTTCGGACGGGTGCGCACGGCGGTGCTCGCCGCGCTGTTCGCGCTCGGCAACTTCACGCTGTTCATCCAGGCGCGGATCGCGATGCTGGACGGGTTCATGGCGGCGCTGGTGGTGTGGGCGCTGGCGCTGTTCCTGTGGTCGATGCGCGGGACCGGGCCGGCGGTGTGGCGGCGATGGCTGGGCGGAAGCGTGCTGCTCGGGCTGGCGGCGGGGACGAAATGGCTCGCCATCCCCTATGTCGCGCTGGCGGGCGCGGGGTTCCTGCTGGCGCGGCGGGGCGCGGCGGGGCGATGGCCGG
>NZ_CAHJWX010000392.1 GCF_903643065.1 Sphingomonas bacterium
CGGCGTCCCGCACTATCTGATCCACGCGTACGACAATCCCGAGCTGGCGCAGCGTGGCCTGCCTGCGGCTCGGGCCTACGCGAAGATTGCGCCCTCGGCCCCCCATGCGCTGCATATGCCATCACACATCTTCACGCGGCTCGGCCTGTGGGATGACTCCATAGCGTCCAATATCGCGGCGCGAGACGCGGCCCGCGCGCAGAGCGATGTCGGCGAGGAACTGCACGCCATGGATTATCTGACCTACGCCTATCTCCAGCGAGGCCGAGCGAGCGATGCGGCGCGGGAAGTGGCGGATCTCAAGGCCATGCACGGCCTCTCCGGAGCCGGTTTCAAGATCGGCTATGCCGGCAACGCCATGCCCGTACGTCTCGCAGTCGAAACCCATGATTGGACCACGGCGGCTCAGCTCACGCCGATGCCTGGCTCCGCGCCACAGGTCGCTGCGATCGTCTGGTGGGCTCGTGCGCTGGGCAAGCTGCGCGCTCCGACGCCCGGTTCCGCCGACGCCGATATTGCTGAGCTTCAGGCTTGTCTCGAGGCGATCCGCGCGGCGCACGACAGCTACTGGACCGCGCAGGTCGATGCCCTGGTCAAGTCCGCGCAAGCCTGGCGCCTCGCGGCGTCCGCCAACACCGCCGCCGCGGTAACGACGATGCGGGAGGCTGCGGACGAGGAAGACGGGCTCGAGAAGCTTCCTCTCACGCCGGGGCCGATCGTCCCTTCGCGCGAGCAGCTTGGTGAGCTGTTGCTTGCCGAGGGAAGGCCACGAGAGGCGCTTAGCGCATTCGACGCCGCGTTGGCGCTGGCGCCCGGCAGACTGGGGGCGCTGAGAGGTAAGGCCGAGGCCGAGCGCCGTATCGGCAGGCTTTGAAGGGCGGCGCCATGCCTGCCGTTGCTCGGGCTGCTTAGCGGCTAACCTGCTGACCGCCGTGCCGCCCTATGTCGCGATCTACAAGCCGCCTGAATGCCGGTGTCGGGTTTACGAGGCCCCGGCCTGAGGATGCTCGACTAGACGCTGACCACCACCTCACGCCATGCAGGAGGCAGACCGATTACGCTGACACCGGGTCGCGACATCCACATGAACAAGCGGCCGAAGTTGGGCAGCCGGAAAGCGGCCGGGAATGTCGCTTTGTGGGTCATCCCCGCTCGGATCGATCTAGTTCGGGGCCGCTCGGTTGATCGGCGGCGACGGCAGAGGGGTCTTGCCTATTGGATTGGACCTGGCATTTGTCCGGGCAACGTTGCACTGTGCGTAAGTGTCCTAAAGGTTCACGCTGATCGATCCGACTCTCAATCGTCTGCTAACCGCCCTTGATGTGGCGCCGCACGCCTTCTCGGTGTGCCGGATCCAGTCCGGTTGGCGGATGAGCTTTCCGGTGTTCAAGGCCGTCACGGTCCACTTCGTGCTGCGCGGGTCGGGGCATATCCAGGCTGGTGAGACGGCTCCGGTTCCATTCGCTCCATCGAGCGTCCTGGTCGTGCCGGCCTTGCAGCCGCACTGGGTCGGCGACGCCGACAGATCCGCCGCGACCGGCGCTGCGGCTGACAAGTGCGAGCTGATCGGGGACGGCCTCGTCGAGTTCACCGCGGGCGACGGCGCCGATGACACGCTGCTGCTGTGCGCCGCCGTTTCGGCGCCGGACCAGGCGGCGCTCGGTCTGTTCGACCTGATGCGCTGGCCGGTGGCCGACGACCTGGCAGCGAGCGGCGTACCGGCCGCGATCGTCGATGCCATGCGCCACGAGGTCACCAACGCCGGTCTGGGAACCCAGGCGATGTGTCAGGCGCTGATGAAGCAGGCGCTCATCATGCTGTTGCGTCGGCACTGGTCGCAGGCGGACGGGTCGACCGTCCTCGATGCGCTCCACCACCCCCGGCTGGCGCGCGCGATCGCCGCCATCATCGAGCATCCCGGCGCGGACCACAGTGTGAACAGCCTTGCCGGTCTCGCCGGCATGAGCCGGGCGTCGTTTTCCGATCATTTCTCACGCACCTTCGGACAAGGCCCCATCGACTTCGTGCAAAAGGCGCGTTTGCGGGTGGCCGCGCGGCTGCTCAGGGTCACCGACCTGCCGATCAAGGCCATCGCTCAAAGCGTGGGCTACGCCGGATCGCGGCCGTTCTCCCGCGCGTTCGAAGCCACCTATGCCATGCTGCCGTCGGCGTACCGGCTGGCGCCGCTGCCGCCGCCAGTGGGTCTGGACGATCTGCAGGTCACCGATCGTCCAGACTGACCGACCGGCTGTCCAATCCTCGAGCGACTGTGGAACGGGTCGATCAGCGAGCCGTCCTGCCAAGGACCCTCGCGCATGTGTGCCTTCGGTCACCATGAGAGGAACGCCCATGCTTACCGACCGTCGCACTATCCTGACCGGGGCCGCCGCCGCCCTCGTTGCCGTCCCCGCCATGGCGATGGCGCAGCGGCAGCGCCGCATGGGAATGGACCCGGCCGCGATGCCGATGCCCGATGTCTCCGGCACCCGTACGCACACGCAGTTCGAGATGGGCGTCTTCGGCCCGGCGATGCTGTCGCTGGCAACCAGCCAAATCGCGGTCGACCGGGCGCGGAAGGCCGACGCGCGCGAGTTCGCCGGCTTCGAGCTGACCGAGGCGGTCGCCGTCACGACCGTGCTGAAGCAGCTCGGCAACACCCCGCCGCCGATGGACGCCAAGGCGCAGGCGACGCTGGACAAGATTCGCTCGGCGGCGCCCGGTGCGGCGTTTGATCGCGCGTACATCGATGCGCAGTACGAGAACCACGTGTTCCTGCGCGATCTCGCCACCGCCTACCTCGCCAGCCCGGCGGACGCGAGCGACATGATGGAGATGCACGGACGCCACCTTGCGACGCTCACGCTGGCGACATTCAAGGAGCATACGATGATTACGCAGCGCATCGCGTACGAACTCCGCGCCTGACGCGAGAACCGGCCTCCTCCCGACGGGAGGAGGCCTTCC
>NZ_CAHJWX010000393.1 GCF_903643065.1 Sphingomonas bacterium
GCGGTCGGCGCGACCGCGACCGGTGGTGCCAAGCCCGCCGCGACCTCGTCGGCGACCGCGACGCCCGCGACCAGCAATTTGGGCTCGTCCACCTTCGGCGCGACTGGCGGCAAGCCCAACAACAGCTAGGATGGTCGGGACCCCGGCGCCGTCGGATCGGCGCCGGAAGGTCTCGCTTCCCCCTTCATTCGTGTGACCTTTCGGGGCCGTGGCCCCAGCGCAGCAGGAACATCAAGCCATGGCGATGAGCGTAGGCGGCGACAGCGACTCCACCATGTCGGACATCAACACGACCCCGCTGGTGGACGTCATGCTGGTGCTGCTGATCATCTTTCTGATCGCGGTCCCGGTGGTGGTGCAGTCGCTCAAGCTGAAGCTGCCCAATGTCCGCTTCGATCCGACCGTGACCAAGCCGGAGAATGTGTCGCTGTCGATCGTCGGCCAGGGCAATGATTGCCAGGTCTATCTCGGCACGGCGCGGATCAACCATGACGACCTGCTCAAGTTCGCGGTCGCCAAGCTGAGGGCTGAGATCGCACGGCAGGGTGGCGTCAACAATCCCGATTTGGAATTGCCGGAGGCGCATATCCGCGCCGACGTGAGCACGCCCTACCAGTGCGTCGGCGGCGCGATCTATACGATGCAGCAGGCCGGCTTTTCCAAGGTCGGTTTCATCTCCGAGCCGCCCGCCGAAGAAAACTCGGCGCGTCTCTGACCGTACCGCCGTTCACCAACGTTCAGGAGCAAGCATATGTCGATGTCCGGCGGCAAGGATAACGGCGAGCCGATGATGGACCTCAACATGACGCCGTTGATCGACGTCCTGCTGGTGCTCATCATCATGTTCATCATCACCATCCCGATCCAGACCCACGCGGTGAAGGTCGATCTGCCGCAGAACAATACGCACCCGCCAAAGGTCGACCCGCAGAAGAACAAGATCGCGATCGATGCAGGCGGCGTGGTGACGTGGAACGGCGTGCCGGTGAACGACCCGACGCTGAAGAGCTATCTCGACCAATCGGCGACGCTCAACCCGGAGCCGGAGCTGCAATTTCAACCCGATCCGCAGACCCGCTACGAAGTGGTCGACCAGACACTGGCGGTGATCAAGCGGTCGCCGGTCACGAAGCTGGGGTTCGTCGGTAACGAGCAATATTACAACCGGTTCTGATCAACGATTGCATTGGCAGGGCGGGGCGGTCTGAAAAGGCCGCCCCGCTCGCGTTCATAGCGGCGATCGATGTATCGTCTCGCCCCCGCTGGCGCCTACCCCCATCGTAGCGAGCCAGAACACACCGGATGCTCGCCGCGCCGGGAAGTGCACATGTGATGGCGCGCGAACCACCCGTCGTTGGCCCAGGGCAGGAAGCGATCCACTTGCCGCGTCATGGGCCGACGGTCGATCGTGACGGCCACCCGCACGACTTTCAGACCCGGGTCGCCGCCCATCGTCGCCGGATCGATCAGCCGCAGCTTGTCGGGTCGGCGCGGGTCGGCGGTGCGCACGAACAGCAGGCAGTCGATGTCGGGCACGGGGTCGAGCGACTTCGCGCCGGACCGGCGGTAATAAGGGCAGGTGATGAGGCCGGTGCGACCGGCCATTGCCGCGAGCCGCCGCGTCCAGTCGAGGGGATCATCGCTTAGGCGCTCGTCCGGGAAGACGTGGGCCGGCAGGTCATCCATGCCGCTTGGGTTCTTAAAGCAACAGTCAGACAGCGCGAGCAGCACTCCGCCGTCGCCAAGCCGGATCGGCACCGCGTCGCCTGCCGCCACCGACTGGATCGGCGCCCAGCCCGGTAGGTAGAGCTTGTGGTACGTGACGCTCCACACGCCCGCGCCGTGCCGCTCGATCCCATGGTCATCGATGTCCACCGTCACGCGAAAATGCAGCGTCGCGGGCCGCCCGCTACACGCCGCGAGGAGGAGCAACGCGATCAAACCGATCCGCGCGCCCGGCCTCATAGCCGGGGCAGGGTGACGCCGCGCTGTCCCATATATTTCCCGGCCCGGTCGGCATAGCTTACCTCGCACGGCTCGTTGCCCGCCAGGAACAGGAACTGGCACGCGCCCTCGTTGGCGTAGACCTTGGCGGGCAGCGGCGTGGTGTTGGAGAATTCCAGCGTCACATGCCCCTCCCAGCCGGGTTCCAGCGGCGTCACGTTGACGATAATGCCGCAGCGCGCATAGGTCGACTTGCCGAGGCAGATCACCAGCACGTCGCGGGGCACCCGGAAATACTCCACCGTCCGCGCCAGCGCGAAGCTGTTGGGCGGGATGACGCAGCAATCGGTGCGGCGATCGACGAAGCTGTTGGCGGCGAAATCCTTGGGATCGACCGTCGCCGAATCGACGTTGGTGAAGATCTTGAACTCGTCCGCCACGCGCGCGTCATAGCCATAGGACGACAGGCCGTAGCTGATGCAGCCCTCGCGCCGTTGCGCCTCGACGAACGGCTCGATCATCCCGCCGCGCGCGCGCTCGCGAATCCAGCGGTCGGACATCACGGTCATGGCTGGTCTTCGCCCCGAACGGCGGAGCGGGCAAGCCGCTTGGCGTCACAGACCCAGATCGGCGGGCCCGAACGCGTGCGGCAGCAGTGCGGAGAGCCGGTGCGTCTCGATCGGGCCACCGGTCAGCCCGCCGCAATGGACGGGTAGATCGCGCCCGCCCAGCTGCGCGGCCTCGTTGAGCACCTGCCGGCAGCGGCCACAGGGGCTGACCGGGGTGTCGCCCGTCCCGCCGATCGGTCCGCCGACGACGCCGATCGCGACCACGTCGCGCAGCCGCCCCGCCGCGCTCGCGGTCGCGATCGCCACCGTTTCCGCGCAGAGCGACAGGCCGTAGCTGGCATTCTCGACATTCGCCCCCGTCACCACCGTCCCGTCGGTCAGCAGCACGGCGGCGCCGACCGCGAACCGCGAATAGGGCGCGTGCGCGTGGGCGGCGGCGGCGCGCG
>NZ_CAHJWX010000394.1 GCF_903643065.1 Sphingomonas bacterium
GGCGCGCTGCGGGCGACCGGGCTCGACGGCCCGGCGCGGATGATCGCGGCGGAGGCGATCGCGCGGGCGTGAGCGAGGGGGCGCCCTCCGCCGACGTCGCGTTGATCGAGCAGTTCCTGGAGATGCTGGCGGCGGAGGCGGGGGCGGCGCGCAACACGCTGGCGGCGTATCGCAGCGACCTGTCGCTCGCGTCCGCCACGCTTCGCGGCGGCCTTGTCGAGGCGGACGTGGTGGGGATCGGTCGGCTGGCGGAAGGGTGGCGCGACCTCGCGAAGTCGACCGTCGCGCGCAAGGCGGCGGCGCTGCGGCGCTTCTATGCCTTTCTGCACGAGGAGGGGCATCGGCCGGACGATCCGGGTGCGGCGCTGCCCCGCCCCGGCACGCGACGCGCGCTGCCGCGTACGCTCGACCATGACGACATCGCCCGCCTGTTCGCCGGTCTCGCCGCGCGGCTGGCGCCCGATCCGCCCGATCCGGGCGACCTGCGCCTCGCCGCGCTGATCGAGCTGTTGTACGGATCGGGCCTGCGCGCGACCGAGCTCGTGTCGCTGCCGCGCCATGCGGTCGCACCTGATCGACCCTATCTGATCGTGCGCGGCAAGGGCGGGCGCGAGCGGCTGGTGCCGCTGTCCGACCGGTCGCGCGCCGCGGTGGCGGCGTGGCGCGGGCACGTCGCGCCGACGAGCGCGTTCCTGTTCCCGTCGGGCAAGGGCCACCTGTCGCGCGTGCGGCTGTTCCAGCTCGTCCGGGCGCTGGCCGCGGACGTCGGCATCGCGCCCGACCGGATCAGCCCGCATGTCCTGCGCCACGCGTTCGCGACGCACCTGCTGGAGGGCGGAGCGGACCTGCGTGCGCTCCAGTCGATGCTGGGTCACGCCGATATCGCCACGACCGAGATCTACACGCACATCGACACCGCGCGGCTGGTGGAGCTGGTCACGACTCGACATCCGCTCGCGGATCCCGACCGCGACACCGGCCCTCGTTGACCGCGGGCACGGCCAAGCCTAGTCCGCGGCCGAGCGCGTCAGCCTGGGGTGATGCCGAACACTCATGCGGGCGGCGACCGGCCCGGCCCGGACGGAACCAGACACGCCATGCCGACCTTCCTTGATTTCGAGCGGCCGATCGCCGAGTTGCAGGGGCGTATCGACGAACTGCGCGACAGCTCCGGCGGGGTGGGGGCGGGCGGCGTCGACATCGAGCCGGAAGTGCGCAGGCTTCAGGCCAAGTCCGACAAGCTGCTGCGCGATACCTTCGCCAGGCTCACCCCGTGGCAGAAGACCCAGGTAGCGCGTCATCCCGAGCGGCCGCACTTCAAGGACTATGTCGCCGGGCTGTTCGACGAGTTCGTGCCGCTGGCCGGCGATCGCGGCTTTGCCGACGATCAGGCGATCCAGGGCGGCTTCGCGCGGTTCCGGGGCCGGCGCGTGATGGTGCTGGGAAACGAGAAGGGCGCCGACACCGCCAGCCGGCTGCGGCACAATTTCGGGATGGGCAAGCCCGAGGGCTATCGCAAGGCGGTGCGGCTGATGCAGCTTGCCGACCGGTTCGGGCTGCCGGTGCTGACGCTGGTCGACACGTCGGGCGCCTTTCCCGGCATCCAGGCGGAGGAGCGCGGCCAGGCGGAGGCGATCGCACGATCGACGCAGGCGGCGCTGGCGCTGGGCGTGCCGATGGTGGCGGCGGTGGTGGGGGAAGGCGGATCGGGCGGGGCGGTCGCGCTCGCGGCGGGCAACCGGGTGCTGATGTTCGAGCATGCGGTCTATTCCGTCATCAGCCCCGAGGGCTGCGCCTCGATCCTGTGGCGCACCGCCGACAAGGCGCCCGAGGCCGCCGAGGCGATGAAGGTGACGGCACAGGAGCTGAAGACGCTGGGCGTGATCGACACCATCGTCGCCGAGCCGCTCGGCGGCGCGCATCGCGATCCCGCCGGCGCCATCGCGAACCTGGGCGACGCGCTCGCCGCCGCGATGGTCGATCTGGGCGGGCAGCCGGCCGAGCGGTTGAGGCTGGGTCGGCGCGAGAAGTTCCTGGCGATGGGTCGCAGCTGACGTGAAAAGGGCGGCGGACACGAGATCCGCCGCCCCCTTCGGACTGGTAGTGGCTGGATCAGCCCGCCTTCATGTTGGTCTGGACGTTCGTGAACGTCTTGCTGAGCTGGTTGCCCAGGCCCTGCATCGCGGCGATGGCGGCGACGGCGATCAGCGCGGCGATCAGGCCGTATTCGATGGCGGTCGCGCCCTTGCTGTTCCTGATGAACTTGCGGATCGTCTGCATTCTTGTCTCCAATGGTCGAAACTTCAACACCCGGCTGAGCCGGGTCGCCCGGAGCAGCGTCCAGTCCATTAGCGGAGGGCCGGTTGATAAAGGTTTAAGCCGGAATGGAACTATTCGCCGGTGGCCGCGACACGGGTCAGTGCGCGTTGGTCACGCTGGAATTGATGTTGTTCCACATCGAGGTCGTGGTGTTGCCGACGCCCGCCAGCGCCGCGAACATCGCGAGCACGACCAGCGCGACGACGAACCCGTATTCGACCGCAGTGGCGCCGCGACGATCGCGAAGCAGGCTGGGAAGCCCGCGGGCGGGGACTTCGTCACGAGCCGGGCCACGAGCCGGCTCTTCGCTGATCGAACGCACGTCCATCCCGGCGGCGTAGTGTGAAGGAGGTTAAGGTATGGCGAACGGGCCGCCTTTCCGCTCCGGTCCGTCAGTCGCGGCGGCGCCAATAGGCCAGCGCGCCGGCCGCGGCCAGCAACGCGATCCCCTGCCGCGCCTTGCCGCGCCGACGCTCGACCGGATTTCCGCGCACCTCAACCAGATCGCGCCGCAACTCGCTGCGGTGCCCGAGATGGACCCGGTCGCGCAGGACGTCAGCCGCCTTCTCAACACCCACCTGCCCGAACTTGTCGAGCGCTACACCAAGGTGCCGGCGTCGT
>NZ_CAHJWX010000395.1 GCF_903643065.1 Sphingomonas bacterium
CGGTGGCGCGGGCGGCTCGCCGCCGGGCGCCGGATAATGCGCCTCGATGCGTCGGACGAGGTCGGGCAGCCGGGCCAGCGTGCGCACGTCCGCGATCAGCCGGTCGGCGAGCTTAGCCTCCGGCCCTAGTTCCGAGCGGATCCATTCGCGGATGAACGGCGCGCCGACCTCCCACAGGTTGATCTCTGGATCGAGCCCGGTGGCGACGCCCTCCACCATCACCATCGTCTTCTGGAGCAGCAGCAGGTGTGGCTGCGTCACCATGTCGAAGTCGCGGGTGATGCCGAACAGCCCGTCCAGCATCATACCGATCGACATCTCCTTGACCGGCAGCCCGCGCATCGGCTCGCCCACCGCGCGCAGCGCCGTGGCGAACTCGGCGACGCTGTGATGCGCGGGCACATAGCCCGCCTCGAAGTGGATCTCCGCGACGCGGCGGTAATTGCCGGTGATCAGGCCGTACAGGATCTCCGCCAGCCAGATCCGCGCGCGCCGGTCGATCCGGCCCATGATACCGAAGTCGATCGCCGCGATCCGGTCGCCCGGCACCGCGAACAGGTTTCCCTGGTGCATGTCCGCATGGAAGAAGCCTTCCGCGATCGCCTGGCGCAGGAAGGCGTTGATCAGCGTGCGCGCGAGCTTGCCCGTGTCGTGGCCGGCGGCGACGATCGCAACGCGATCCGACAGCTTGATGCCGTCGATCCAGTCGGTGGTGAGCACGGTGGCGCTCGACCGGCGCCAGTCGATCGCCGGGACGAGATAGTCGGGCTCGGCCGCCATCATCTCGGCCAGTTCAGACGCCGACGCCGCCTCGCGCGTGAAGTTGAGCTCGCGCAGCGTCCAACGGCGGAAGTTCTCGACGGTGAGCCGGGGCCGCAGCCGCGCCGCCTCGCCCCCCATCGCCTCCAGCCGCGCGGCGGCCCATTGATAGGTGGCGATCGCGCGCTTGAAGTCGTTCTCCACACCCGGGCGCAGTACCTTGACCGCGACGACATGGCCCTCCGTGGTGACCGCGCGATGCACCTGCGCGATCGACGCGGCGCCGCTCGGCTCGGGGTCGATCGAGCGGAACAGCGCGGCGATCGGTCGGCCGAGCCCGGTCTCGATCGCCTGCTCGATGACGGCGAAGGGCAGGGCGGGGAGCTGGTCCTGCAACTGGAGCAGGTCGCGCGCCGCTTCCTCGCCGACCAGGTCGGGGCGGGTCGCCAGCGTCTGGCCCAGCTTGATCGCCGCGGGCCCCACCGCGCGGAAGGCGTCGGCATAGCGCGGACGTTTCGGCACCCATGCGCCGACCCGGGCGAGGCGGACCAGCCGGCGCACCGCGGCGGGGGCATGCGGATCGCGCTCGATCCCGCGCAAGGCGCCGTGCCGCGCGAGGATACGGCCCCAGCGCAGCAGGCGAAAGACATGGGTGACGGACGAGGTCACCGGGAGATCATCTCCCTCAAACCTTCCACCCCGAATGGATTGCGACCAGCCCGCCCATAATCGGCTCTACCCGCGTCCGCGCGAACCCGGCATCGCGGATCATGCCGGCGAATGCGGGCATCGGTGGAAAGCGGCGGATCGACTCCACCAAATAGCGGTAGCTGTCCCGATCCCGGGCGATCAGCTGGCCTAGACGGGGTACCACGCGATGCGAATAGGCGTCGTACACTTCCTTGAACCCGGGCCATTCGACGGTCGAGAACTCCAAGCAGAAGAAGCGCCCGCCACGCACCAGCACGCGATGCGCCTCGCGCAGCGCGGCCGGAATATCGGTCACGTTGCGGATGCCGAACGCGATCGTGTACGCATCGAACGCCCGGTCGCCGAAGCTCAGCGTCTCCGCATTCTGCTCGGTCCAGATCAGCCCGTCGATCCGGCGCTTGCGCGCGCGCTCCATGCCGACGCCCAGCATCGCCGGGTTGATGTCCGCCACCGTCACCGCCGCGCCCCTCGCGGCGAGGCGAAAGGCGATGTCGCCGGTGCCGCCCGCCATGTCGAGCACCCGCTCGCCGGGCCTGGGCGCGACGCGGCGCACGAACCGGTCCTTCCACAGCCGGTGCATGCCCCCCGACATGGCGTCGTTCATCACGTCGTAGCTCTTGGCCACGCCCGAGAAGACGCCGCCGACGCGCGCGGTCTTCTCTGCCGGGGGGACGTTTTCATAACCGAAGGAGACGGTGTCGCTCACATCACATCCGTTCATCCCGAGCGAAGTCGAGGGAGCAAGTCCGCGCCTTCCATCCGCGACCGCGCCGGGCGGTGTCTCGACTTCGCTCGACACGAACGGGAGGCGTGAGCGGGCTGTAGCGGGCGGCGGTGTAGTAGCAAAGGCGAGCGGGTGCATTATCTGGTCCGCGTGCCCGAACTGCCTGAAGTGGAGACCACCGTGCGCGGGCTGACCCCCGTGCTGATCGGCCAGCGCCTCGCCGGCGTCGAGCCGCGCCGCGCCGACCTGCGCAAGGCAATCCCGCCGGACCTGCGCCAGCGGCTGACCGGCGCCACCGTCACCGGGCTGGCCCGGCGGGCGAAATACGGACTGATCGAGACCGATCGCGGCGACACGCTGATATTCCACCTCGGCATGTCGGGGCGCTGGCGGGTCGATCCGGGCGAGACGGAGGCGCACGACCATCTGCTGATCGAGACCGGCGCCGGTCGCCGGCTCGCGCTCAACGATCCGCGCCGGTTCGGCTTTCTCGACCTCCTGCGCACCGACGCGCTGGGCCTCTACCCGCCGTTCGCCGTCATGGGGCCGGAGCCGCTGGGCGACGAGCTGACGGGCGATTACCTGCACCGGGCGCTCGACGGCCGGACCGCGCCGATCAAGGCGATGCTGCTCGACCAGCGGATCGTGGCGGGGCTGGGCAACATCTATGTGTGCGAGGCGCTGCATCGCGCCCGCATCGCGCCGGCGCGCGCGGCCGGGCAGATCGCGCTCGCGCGGCTGGCG
>NZ_CAHJWX010000396.1 GCF_903643065.1 Sphingomonas bacterium
CCGGGCGCCGCCCGCCCAGGCCAGCGCGGTCACGAACGGCAGCCCCAGCGCCATCCGCCAGAAGCCCGCCGCGACCGGCCCGGTATCGGCGAGCCGCACGAACCACGGCCCGAAGGCGAGCGCGACGTTGGCGACCAGCGCCGCCGCAAAGGCGAGCGGCGACGGGCTTGGCGACGCCACAGCTTTTCTCGGGGAGGCCGGCGCGTGCATGCCGCCCCCTAGCCTCCTATCTGTCCACTCAACACCCGCAAAGGAGCGCCGATGCCCAGCCTGTTCGATCCCATCGCCGTCGGCGACATCCATGCCGCCAACCGCATCTTCATGGCGCCGCTGACGCGGGGCCGCTCGACGCCCGACCATGTGCCGACCGAGCTGATGATCGATTACTACCGCCAGCGCGCGGGCGCCGGCGTGATCATCACCGAGGGCACGGGGGTGAGCCGGCGCGGGCTGGGCTGGCCGGGCGCGCCGGGGCTGTGGACGGACGCGCAGGTCGAGGCGTGGAAGCCGGTGACGGCGGCGGTGCACGAGGCGGGCGGCAGGATCGTCGCGCAGATCTGGCACATGGGCCGGCTTGCGCGCCCCGACGTGACGGGCGTGACGCCGCTCTCCTCGTCGGCGACGCGCGCGCCGTATCACAAGGAGGATAACCCCTATGCGCAGGCGCAGGCGGCGACGCTGGACGACATCGCCCAGGCGCAGGACGAATATGCGACGGGCGCGCTCAACGCGATCCGCGCGGGCTTCGACGGGGTGCAGCTGCACGGCGCCAATGGCTATCTGATCGACCAGTTCCTGCGCGACGGCACCAACCAGCGCGACGACGATTACGGCGGCAGCCCGGAGAACCGCATCCGCTTCATGCGCGAGTCGGTCGCGCGCGTGATCGACGCGATCGGCGCGGGGCGCACCGCGATCCGCCTGTCGCCCAATGGCGAGACGCAAGGGGCCGACGACAGCGATCCCGAATCGGTCTTCATCCCCGCCGCCCGGGCGCTGGACGAGCTCGGCATCGCCTTTCTGGAGCTGCGCGAGCAGGCACCCGACGGCACGTTCGGCAAGACGGACGTGCCCAAGCTGTCGCCGCAGATCAGGAAGGTCTTCAAGGGCGCGCTGGTGCTCAACCAGGACTATAGCGTCGAGGCGGCGCAGCGCGACCTCGACAGCGGCGTCGCCGACGCGATCGCCTGGGGACGCAGGTTCATCGGCAACCCGGACCTGCCCGAGCGGTTCCGTCGCGGCGCCGAGCTGGCCGACGACGACATGGGGACCTGGTACACGGCCGGATCGGAGGGCTATACGGACTATCCGGCGCTGGCGTGACCGGCTCGCCTCAGATCGCGTGCCCTTCCGCGTCGCGCAGCACCTCGCGGCGGCCGACATGGTCGGGGCGGCCGACGATGCCGTCCTTTTCCATCCGCTCGATCAGCCGCGCGGCGGAATTATAGCCGATGCGGAGCTGGCGCTGGAGCCAGGAGGTCGACGCCTTGCGCGATTCACAGACGAGCTGGATGGCGGCGCGGTATTGCTGGTCCTCCGCCGTGTCCTCGCCGGTGGGCGCGCCCTCCAGCTCGAAGCCTTCCTCCGGCTCCTCCGTCACCGACGACACATAGTCGGGCCGGCCCTGGCCGCGCCAGTGATCGGCGACCGCGCGAACCTCGTCGTCGCTGACGAAGGGGCCGTGGACGCGCACGATGCCTTTGCCGCCGGGCATGTACAGCATATCGCCGCGACCCAGCAGCTGCTCGGCCCCCTGCTCGCCCAGAATGGTCCGGCTGTCGATTTTGCTGGTCACGTGAAAGGAGATGCGCGTCGGCAGGTTCGCCTTGATGACGCCGGTGATGACGTCCACCGACGGGCGCTGCGTCGCCATGATCAGGTGGATGCCCGCCGCGCGCGCCTTTTGCGCGAGCCGCTGGATCAGGAACTCGACCTCCTTGCCCGCCGTCATCATCAGGTCGGCCAGCTCGTCGACGATCACCACGATCTGGGGCAGCGGCTGATAGTCGAGCTGCTCCTCCTCGTAGAGCGGCTGGCCTGTTTCGGGGTCGTAGCCGGTCTGGACGCGCCGCCCGAGCCGCTGGCCCTTGGCGCGCGCGGCGTTGACCTTGTCGTTGAAGCCGGCGAGCGAACGCACCCCCACCGACGACATCTGCCGGTAGCGGTCCTCCATCTGCTCCACCGCCCATTTCAGCGCGCGCACCGCCTTGGCGGGATCGGTGACGACGGGGGCGAGCAGGTGCGGGATGTCGTCGTACATGCTCAGTTCGAGCATCTTGGGATCGATCATGATCATCTTGCACTGTTTCGGATTGAGCCGGTACAGCAGCGACAGGATCATGCAGTTGAGCCCGACCGACTTGCCCGAACCGGTGGTGCCGGCGACGAGCAGGTGCGGCATCGGCGCGAGATCGGCGACGACGGGATCGCCGGCGATGTTCTTGCCCAGCACCAGCGGCAGTTGCCCCGGATCGCTGAACGCGTCGGAGCCGATCAGCTCGCGCAGCACCACACCTTCGCGCCTGGCGTTGGGCAGCTCGATGCCGATCACGTTGCGCCCCGGGATCACCGCGACGCGCGCGGAGATCGCGCTCATGTTGCGCGCGATGTCGTCGGCCAGCGCGATCACGCGGCTCGCCTTGATGCCGGGCGCCGGCTCCAGCTCGTACATGGTGACGACCGGGCCGGGGCGGACATGCGTGATGTCGCCCCGGACGTGGAAGTCGGCGAGCACGGTTTCCAGCAGCCGGGCGTTGCGATCGAGCGCGGCCTTGTCGATCTGGCCCTTGGGCGCGGGCGGGACGGGGCCGAGCAGCTCGGGCGAGGGCAGCTCGAAGCTGTGGCCCAGATCGAGCTGCTGCTGGTGCGATTTGCGGGGCGCGGGCGCGGGCGCCTCTCCGCGTTCGGCGATGACGGGCGCGGGGCGCTCGTC
>NZ_CAHJWX010000397.1 GCF_903643065.1 Sphingomonas bacterium
GGGTGAACATCTGCTGCCGGGTCAGCACGAGGCGAACCGACCGTTCCAGCTTCTTGGCCGCCATCACCGCCAGGTAAACCTGATACTGCGGGCGCAGTCCCGAGCCAAAGGCACCCCCCACGTAGGGGTTCAGCACGCGCACCTTGTCCTTGGCGAAGCCGAAGATGTTGGCGATGTAGGTCTGCACGTTCTGCGGACCCTGCGTCTTGTCATGGACGGTGATGCGGCCATCACCCTCCCAAGCCACGGTGGTGGCGTGCATCTCCATCGGGTTGTGATGCTCGGTCGCCAGGTGGTACTCCGCCGCGATCGTCACCGGGGCCTCCGCCAGCGCCGCGACGGCGTCGCCGCGGTTCTTGGGAGGATGGAATGTCTCCCGCTTCTTGGAGGGCATGAACTTCTCAGTCAGCGACGCCTCAAAGTCGGTGTTGTGCGGCACGACGTCGTAGCTGACATCCACCAGGCTCGCGGCATAGCGGGCGGCCTCGAACGTTTCGGCTAGCACGACTGCCACCGGCTGGCCGCTGAACAGGATCTGCGCGTCGCCCAACGCCCGGAACGGCGAGCCGGGTGGCCCCACCTCGTCCTGGTAGTTGCTGTCGCGCCAAGCGATGTGCGGGCGGTTCTTATGAGTGAGCACTTCCACAACACCGGGCACGCTGCGCGCGGCCGCGTCGTCGATCGCGGTGATGCTGCCTTTAGCGACCGTGGCAGACACCACGACGCCGTAAACCATACCTGCCGCGGCATATTCGGCGGCATACCTGGCTGTCCCGGTGACCTTCTCCAGCCCGTCGACACGGTTGATGGCACTGCCGATACCGATTTTGGTCGTGACGTTCATGACGGTGTCCTCTCTTACGCGACGCGCTTGTCGGTCTGCGATTGCGGCGTTGCGTCCGCGGCCTGCCGCAGCGCCCGTACGATCGCCTTGCGCGCCAGGCTAATTTTGAAGCTGTTGTCCCCCTGGCCAACGGCGCTCTCCAGCAACGCATCCCCCGCCGCCAGGAATGCCTCGTGCGATGGCGATCGGCCGACCAGCAATTTTTCCGCCTCTGGCCGGCGCCACGGCTTGTGCGCCACGCCTCCGAGTGCGATCCGCGCCTCCGCCACCTTGCCGTCTTCCATCCGCAGCGCTGCGGCGACGGACACGAGCGCGAAGGCGTAGGACAACCGGTCGCGCAGCTTGAGGTAGGTATAGTTCGCCGTGAAATCCTCTGCCGGGAGATCGATGGCGGTGACGAGCTCGCCGGGCTGCAGCGTGTTGTCCCGTGCCGGGTCGTCGCCGGGCAGGCGGTGGTAGTCCGCCATGGCGATGGCCCGTTCGCCCTTCGGTCCCGTTGCCTGCACGGTCGCGCCCAGGGCTGCCAGGGCCACACACATATCGGACGGATGGGTGGCGATGCAGGAGGGGCTGGCGCCCAGTATCGCGTGGATGCGGTTCACTCCGCCAATCGCGCCGCAGCCCGAACCCGGCGCGCGTTTGTTGCACGACGTGCCGACGTCATAGAAGTAGTAGCAGCGCGTGCGCTGGTTCAGGTTGCCGCCGTTGGTGGCCACGTTGCGCAATTGCGGGCTCGCCCCGGCCAGTATTGCGGACGCCAGCAACGGGTAGCGCTCGGCCACCAGGGGGTGTCGAGCGGTGTCGGCGTTGCTGACCAACGCACCCAGCCGCAGCCCACCATCCGGCAAGCTCTCGACTGTTCCGAGCGGCAGGCGGTTGATGTCTACAAGGGTGCCGGGCCGCTCGGTGCCTTCCTTCATCAGGTCGACGAGGTTGGTGCCGCCAGCCAGAAAGCGGGTTCCGGCCTGCGCGCCAGCCTGCACGGCTTCCGGCACGGTAGCGGCGCGCACGTAATCGAAGCGGTTCATCGCGTTGCCTCCATGACGGCGAGCACCGCGTCGACGATGTTGGTGTATGCGCCACACCGGCACAGATTGCCGCTCATCATCTCGCGCACCTCGTCGCGCGTGTGTGCCACGCCCTCATCCAGAAGGCCCTTGGCGGAGCAGATCTGACCCGGGGTGCAATAGCCGCACTGGAATGCATCATGATCCATGAACGCTTGCTGTAGCGGATGCAGGCCGTCCCCGCTTGCGAGCCCCTCTATGGTGGTGATCGCAGCGCCGTCGCGCGTGACCGCCAGCAACAGGCAGCTATTTACCCGCTTGCCGTCGACCAGCACGGTGCACGCGCCACACTGGCCGTGGTCGCATCCCTTCTTGGTTCCGGTTAGGTGTTCGCTCTCGCGCAACAGGTCGAGCAGCGTGATCCAGGGCTCAACTTGCAGCGACCGGCGCTGTCCGTTGATCGTCAGCGTGATAGGCACCGTTCCGATCGGCTTGGCCGGATCGATTTGGCAGGATGTCTCGATCATCGACATGGTGGGATCTCCGTTGACGTGGCTGGGTGACGGGCGAGCCGTCAGCCCTGCCATCCCTTGAGGAAGGCGAGCAGTGCGTCGTTGACGATGTCCGGCCGCTCCTCGTGCGGCAGGTGTCCGCAAAGCGGGATCGGCACGGTGGTGAGATCGTCGGCGATCTCGCGCCAGATGGCGGGGAAATCCCACATCTTGCCGCCGGACTCGAACTCCTCACCCCATAGCGCGAGCGTGGGGCAGGACAACTTGATGTCGGCATCGACATCATCCTGGCGGACGTCCTCTTCCGCGGCGCGATAGTCCTCGAAGGCGCCGCGCAAGGCGCCGTGCTGTTCGTAGGCGCGGGCATAGGTCGCGATGTCTTCCACGCTCAGCGCCTGCGGATCGTAGGTCCAACCTTGGAGAATGAACCGGAGCCACAGCTCCTCGCGCCCGGTGACGAGCGCTTCCGGCAAGTCGCGCACGGCGTTGAACAGGAAGAACCAGTGGCCGCGCGCGACCTTCGCGTCCATCCGCTCGAAAATCACCCGGGTCGGAATATTGTCGAGCGC
>NZ_CAHJWX010000398.1 GCF_903643065.1 Sphingomonas bacterium
GCCACCTGCGCGCCGCTGGCCGCCGCGTCGAGCGCGTTGGCGAGCGTCAGCCGGCTATCGTCGACGAACGCGTCCGAATAGACGAAGCCGGCGAGCCGGTCCTTGAGCGGCGCGCGATAGGCGGCGTCGGCCTTGCGCAACCCCCGCGAGCGCGGCAGCGACATCCGCCCGCCGAGCAGGTCGTAGAGCACCAGCCCGGCGCGCACGAGCCACCACGGGCGTCCGCCCTTTGGCTGCGGCAGCACGAAGCGCATCGGCCGGATCAGGTGCGGCGCCGCCTTTACCAGCCGCTCGCGCTCGCGCAGCGCCTCGGCGACGAGCTTGAAGTCATATTGCTCCAGATAGCGCAGCCCGCCGTGGATCAGCTTGGTCGACGCCGACGAGGTGTGGCTGGCGAGATCGTCGCGCTCGACGAGCAGCACGGACCAGCCGCCCACCGCCGCCTCGCGCGCGATCGCGCAGCCGTTGATGCCGCCGCCGACGATGAGGAGGTCATAGGTCACGGATCAACACCTTCGTCGCGCTGAATTCGTTCAGGGTCCATGCGCGACATCGGCCGGGGCGCAGGCGGCTGATGGCACCGCGTGGATGCTGAAACAAGTTCAGCATGACGGCGGGGTGGCGAGTACCTACATCCTGATCATGTCCCGACCAATTCCCGGCCTGCCCACCCGCCAGCAGATCCTCGACTTCATCGCCAGCGCCGACCAGCCCGCCGGCAAGCGGGAGATCGCGCGGGCGTTCGGCTTGCACGCGCAGGACAAGATTGCGCTCAAGGCGCTGCTCCACGACATGGCGGACGAGGGGCTGATCGACTCGTCGCCCGGCCGCGCCTTTCACGCGCTGGGCGGGCTGCCCAAGGTGACGGTGCTGCGCGTCGCCGATGTGGACGATGGCGGCAACGTCTGGGCGGTGCCCGAGCGCTGGGAAGCGGAGACGCCGCCGCCGCGGCTGCGCGTGCGCGAGCGCAGGCGCAGCGCGCTGGGCGTCGGCGAGCGGCTGCTGGCGCGCACGGAAGAGGTGGGCAGCGGCTGGATCGCGCACCCGATGAAGGTGCTGGCGCCGGCGGCCGAACAGCTGCTGGGCGTGCTGCGCGCGGAAGGCGACCGGCTGTGGCTGACCGGGGTGGAGAAGAAGGACCGGCGCGAATGGCCGGTGTCCGACGCGGGCGGGGCGGAGCCGGGCGATCTGGTGCTGGCCGAACGCGCCGGGCGACCGCCGCGCATCACCGCGCGCGTCGTGCAGCGGCTGGGCGATCCGTTCGCGCCGCGCTCCTTCTCGCTGATCGCGATCCACAAGCTCGGCATCCCGGACGTGTTCTCGGCCGAGGCGCTGGACGAGGCGGCGCGGGTGGCGGGTCGCTCGCTGGCTGACGGCGCTCCGCTCGTCCCGAGCGAAGTCGAGGGGCAAGGTGTCTCGACTACGCTCGACACGAACGGACGACGCGAAGACCTGCGCCATCTGCCGATCGTCGCGATCGATCCCGCCGACGCGCGCGACCATGACGACGCGGTCTGGGCGGCGCCCGATGACGATCCGGCGAACCCGGGCGGCTGGCGCGCGATCGTCGCGATCGCCGATGTCAGCTTCTATGTCCGCCCCGGCTCCGAACTCGACCGCGAGGCGCGCCGGCGCGGCAATTCGGTCTATTTCCCCGACCGCGTCGTCCCGATGCTGCCCGAGCTGCTCTCGGCGGACGTCTGCTCGCTCAGGGAGGGCGAGGACCGCGCCGCGCTCGCCTGCCACCTGCAGGTCGCAAAGGATGGGACGCTCAAGGGCTGGCGCTTCACCCGCGCCGTTGTGCGCATCGCCGCCAATCTGGCGTATGAGGACGCGCAGGCGGCGATGGACGCGACTCCTCTCCCCTTCATGGGAGGGGTTGGGGGTGGGGGCCCTCGACCCGGCGAACCGTCTGGGGCGACGCGCCACCCCAACCCCTTTCCTGAAGGGGAGGGGCTTGCACCCATCCTTGCGCCCCTCTGGTCGTGCTGGCGGGCTCTCGCGGCCGCGCGGGATCGGCGCGAGCCGCTCGATCTCGACCTGCCCGAGCGCCGCGTCGTGCTCGACGAGAAGGGCCGCATCCTGTCGGTCGCCCCGCGCGAGCGGCTCGACGCGCATCGGCTGATCGAGGATTACATGATCGCCGCCAACGTCGCCGCCGCCAAGGCGCTGGAGGCCCGCCAGGCGCCGGTGATGTACCGGGTCCACGAGCCGCCCGCGCGCGAGAAGCTGGTGGCGCTGAAGGACTATCTGGAGACGCTGGGGGTGCCGCTGGCGTTGGGCCAGGTGATCCGCCCTGCCACCTTCAACCGCGTGCTGGAGCGGGTGGGGGACGCGGATCATCGCCCGCAGGTGATGGAACAGGTGCTGCGCACGCAGACCCAGGCCTATTACGCGCCGGCCAACCATGGCCATTTCGGCCTCGCGCTGGGCAGCTATGGGCATTTCACCTCGCCGATCCGCCGTTATGCCGATCTGCTCGTCCACCGCGCGCTGGTCGGCGCCTATGGCCTGGGCGACGGGGGGCTCGCCGGCAACGAGGATTTCGAGCGGCTGGGCGAGAACATCAGCGCGCTGGAGCGCCGCGCGATGGAGGCGGAGCGCGACACGATCGACCGTTACGTCGCCGCGTTCCTGTCCGAGCGGGTCGGCGAGCTGGTGGAGGCGCGGATCACCGGCATCGCGAATTTCGGGCTGTTCGCGACGGTGGAGGGCATCGGTGGCGACGGGCTGCTGTCGGTGCGCGATCTCGGCACCGAATATTTCCGCTTCGACGAGGCCGCGCGGACGCTGACGGGCGAGCATTCGGGCGAGACCTATGCGTCGGGCCAGCGGCTGCAGCTGCGCCTCGCCGACGCCAACCCGGTGTCGGGCGCGCTACGCTTCGAGCTGCCGGAGGGCAAGGGCGGCGCCGCC
>NZ_CAHJWX010000399.1 GCF_903643065.1 Sphingomonas bacterium
GCCGCCGCGATCCCCGCCAGCGCGAACTCGTCCTCGTCGGTCGCCGCCGAGCTCGCGTTCATCGCGTCGGCCAGGTCGCGCGTCACCAGGTTCCACGTGAACTCGCCCGTCGCTTCGGCATTGGCGACCGAGTCCTTCCGCCCGATCGACGAGAAGCCGATCAACGGCGGCCGGTAGTTGAACAGGTTGAAAAAGCTGTACGGTGCCAGGTTGCGCTTGCCCTCGCGCGAGACCGTCGAAATCCAGCCGATCGGGCGCGGCGCGACGATCGCGGCGATCGGATCATGCGGGAGCCCATGGCCCTGTGCGGGTTCGTAGAAATGCCAGTCGGTCATCGCCCCCGCGAACGCGCGACCGCATGACACGGGGGCGACGCGTCCCTATCTTCCCGGGCATGGCCGATCCCGCCCCCGTTTTCCGCCATCGCCTCGCTACCCGGCTGTGGCATTGGACCAACGTCGTCGCGGTGTTCGTGATGATCGGCAGCGGGCTGATGATCTCCAACGCCCACCCGCATCTTTATTGGGGGGTGTACGGCGCCAATTTCGACCGACCCTGGTTCAGCCCGCCCGCTTTTCCGGGCTGGCTGACCATTCCGTCCTCTTATAATCTGGCGTTGGGCCGGCGCTGGCACCTTCTGTTCGCGCTGGTGCTGGCGTTCAACCTGTTGTGGTTCATGGTCGCGGGCGTCGCCAACCGGCATTTCATCCGCGACCTGCGCATCCGGCTCGCCGAGCTGCGTCCCGCCCATGTCTGGGCCGATGTCCGCGAGCACCTCGCCTTCCGTTTCCATGACGCCGCGCATCCGGAGCGGATGAACCTGTTGCAAAAGCTCGCCTATGCGCTCGCGCTGTTCGTGCTGCTGCCGGGCACCATCGCGACCGGGCTGGCGCTGTCGCCGGGTTGGGACGCCGGCGCGCCCTGGCTGCTGGCGGTGCTCGGCGGCCGCGCGAGCGCGCGCTCGCTTCATTTCCTCGCCTGCTGGGGGCTGATCGGCTTCATCGTCGTGCATCTGGTGCTGGTGATCCTGGCGGGCCCGGTGCGCGAGGTGCGGTCGATGATCACCGGTTGGTTCCGCCCGTATCCGGAGGAGCTGCGATGATCCTGTCGCGACGTCATCTGGTCGCGGGCGGCGCCGGGCTGTTGCTTGGCGCGTGCGACAAGGTCCAGAACTGGGCGCCGGCGCGCCGCATCCTCGAATCGGGCGACAAGATCAACTGGCACCTGCAGCGCGCGCTGATCGACCGCGCCGCGCTGGCGCCCGAATACCGGCCCGATCAAATCTCGCCGGTGTTCCGCCAGAACGGGTCGCAGAACCCGAACACGCCTGCATACAACGCGCTGGTCGCGAGCGGCTTTGCGGATTGGCGGCTGCGGGTCGGCGGTCTCGTCCGCCAGCCGCTCGCGCTGAGCCTTGCGCAGCTGCACGGCTTGCCCGCCCGCGCGCAGATCACGCGTCACGATTGCGTCGAGGGGTGGAGCGCGATCGGCCAGTGGCGCGGGCCGCTACTGGGCACGGTACTCAAGCTCGCCGGCGTGAGACCGGAGGCGCGTTTCGTCGTCTTCCATTGCGCCGACCAGATCGGCGGCACGCCCTATTACGAGTCGATCGACCTGATCGACGCCTTCCATCCGCAGACCATCCTCGCGTTGCAGCTCAACGGCCACCTGCTATCGGTCGGGCACGGCGCGCCGGCGCGGCTGCGCGTCGAGCGGCAGCTCGGCTACAAGCAGGCGAAGTACGTGATGGCGATCGAGGCGGTGCCGACGCTCGCCGGCATTGGCGACGGCAAGGGCGGCTATTGGGAAGACCGGATCGACTACGACTGGTACGCCGGCATCTGAGGACGAGCCACGCTCGTCGCTCGAAGCTGATCAGTCGCCGCTTGATCTGGTCGTTGGGCCGGCTCCACCCAGCGTCGATACCATGTAGCGCGGCTTGATGATGTCGCGACACCGTGTCTCATCGTCGCGCAGGCCGGTGCGCGGGATCAAGCGTTGGACTGGCGCCACCTCGAGAGGGCACGCGTTAGGCTCCGTATGCGGACGATGATCGTCCTGATTGAGGCTGGTGGGGATGGCCTAATCTTGACGTAGCGGAGGAGGGCTACGCATGGTCACGCCACGCGTCCTGAACGTGGATCGGTCCGTCCGTACGCGCTGATCGTAACGATGCGGTCCTCGTTCATTCTGGAAGTCGATCTGGTCCGGCCGGATGAACGCGTGTTCTGCTAGCCCCGCCAACCGCGATCGTCGTTCCATGCCAGCTCGTGCCGGAGCCGCTCCGGTTGGACGCGATCGCCACCGGTGTTGCCAGCCCGGTGGTCAGGCGCGAACGGCTCGCGTGTTCGCCATGAGGCATGGTGGAATGGGAGGCGCCGCCACATCGCGACCATGACGCCGTCAAGCGGTTCGCCGGAGGGTCTGCTGACGTCCGCGCCATCGTCTGCCCGCGACAACGAAAAGGAGGCCGGCCTCGCGGCCGACCTCCCTTCGTGTTCACCCAAAGGCGCGGTGCTTACTGGCCCGAACCCGGGCCGTAGGTCACCTCCACGCGGCGGTTTTGCACCTCGCGGACGCCGTCGGCGGTGTCGACGCGCGGCCGGCTCTCGCCGAACGCCTGCGTCGTGATGACGCCGTCCGGGATCGCATGCGCGGTCAGATAGGCCTTCACCCCGTCGGCGCGGCGCTGCGACAGCCCCACATTGTACGAGGCCGAGCCCGACTTGTCGGCGTGACCCGCCAGCATGACCTGCGCATTGCCGCAGCTCGCATATTGCGTGACCGCATTGTCGAGGATCGACGCGGCCTCCGGCGTGACGTCCGACTTGTTCCACTCGAAGAACACGATGAACGGACCCGGCGAACACACCACGGCCGGCGGCGGCGGAGGCGGGGGCGGCGGGGG
>NZ_CAHJWX010000400.1 GCF_903643065.1 Sphingomonas bacterium
CCCGCGCCGCCGCCGCCGATCGTCGCGGCCCCGCCCGAGCCGGCCGGGCCGTCTCCGATCAACGCCAACCTGTCGCAGGCCGCGACGGTCTGGCATCTGCGCGCCGCGTTGAACGTCGCCGCGCTCGCCTGTCGCGCACCGGGGGAGGCGATGCTGGCGAGCCAGTACAATGCGCTGCTCGTCCGCGAGAGGACGTCGTTCGCGGTGGCGCAGGACGGGCTGGCGGCGGAGTTCCGCGCCGGCGGCGGCCAGTGGCAGGACCGCTACGACCACGCGATGACGCGGCTATACAACTTCTTCTCGGCGGCGCAGGCGCACGACCGGTTCTGCGCCGCCGCCGTTCAGGTGATGGCCGACACGCAGGCGCTCGCGCCCGGTACGTTGCCCGGCGGGGCGGCGTCGGGGCTGATGGTGCTGGACGCGGCGTCGCGGGACGACGCGCCACCGCAGACCCCCGTCCGGCCGGTGATCGCGTTCGCCGCCCCGGCGCCGGTGCGGCCGACACCGCGCCCGCGACTGGAGCTCGATCCGTCCGCCCTGTCGGGTGACTGACCTGCCCGGCGACTGACCGGATCCGCCTGGTCCCGCTCGTGGCGGATCGGGTCCATCACCGGGTTTCCCCGCTGCCGGGTCTGCGCTACCAGCGGCCTCATGGTGCCGGACGACGACCAGCCGCAGCAGGGCCGCTTCGTCGGCGGCGAACATCGCTTCCCGGTCCGGGTGTATCACGAGGATACCGACCTGTCGGGTGTCGTCTACCATGCCAACTATCTTCGCTACCTGGAGCGTGCGCGGTCGGACATGCTGGCGATCGCCGGCATCGACCAGCGCGCCGCGCTGGCGGCGGGCGAGGGCACGTGGGCGGTGGCGAGCCTGTCGATCCGCTATCGTGCGCCGGCGCGGCTGGGCGATGCGCTGCTCGTCGTCAGCCGGGTGACGGGCGTGCGCGCCGCGGCCGTCGCCATTCAGCAGACAGTCAGCCGCGACCGCGAGAGACTGGCCGATGCCGAGCTGGCGGTGGCGCTGGTCTCGCCGGACGGTCGGCCGCGTCGACAGCCGGCGGCATGGCGCGGCATCTTCCAGGCGCTCGTGCAAGAAGGAGTCCCGAACGAGTCATGAGATTTCTGCCATGAACCACCTTATCCTCAACACCGACGCCGCCAGCCTGTCCCCGGTCGCGCTGTTCCTCCAGGCCGACTGGGTGGTCCGGATCGTGATGCTGGGGCTGCTGGGCGCGAGCCTGTGGACCTGGGCGATCATCTGGAGCTTCTGGCGCCGGATCGGCCGCGCGCGCCGCAAGATCGACCGGTTCGAGCGCGAGTTCTGGACGGCGGACGACATCGACGCATTCCACAAGAAGGAGGGCGACCGGGACCTGCCGATCGCGCGCGTGTTCGCCGCTGGCGTCAAGGAATGGCGGCGCTCCACCGCAGGCGGCCAGATCGATCGGGCGGGCACGCGCGAGCGGCTGGCGACGACGATGGGCGCGGCGTCGGCGGAGGAGATCGATCGGTTGTCGGACCGGTTGAACGTGCTGGCCACCGTCGGGTCGGTGGCACCGTTCGTGGGGCTGTTCGGCACGGTATGGGGGATCATGCGCGCGTTCACCGGCATCGCCAGCGCGCAGAACTCCAGCCTAGCGGTGGTGGCGCCGGGTATCGCGGAGGCGCTGTTCGCGACCGCGATCGGGCTGTTCGCCGCGATCCCGGCGGTCATCGCGTACAATCGCTTCGGCCATGGCGTGAACCGGATCGAGGCGCGGCTGAACCGCTTCGCCGACGCCTTCCATGCGACGCTGAGCCGCCAGCTGGACGGCGAACGATGAGGGGTCGCTTCGCGTCCCCCTCCCGCTTGCGGGAGGAGCTAGGGGTGGGGAGTCCCGTCCCGCGCACCGAGCTTCGTCCTGCCCACACCCGAGACCCGCAAGCGGGAGGGGAGTAGGTGGCGATGGTGCCATCCAAGCGCGGTCGGGGCCGGTCGGCGCCGATGGCGGACATCAATGTCACGCCGCTCGTCGACGTGATGCTGGTGCTGCTCATCATCTTCATGGTCACCGCGCCGCTGCTGACCGCGGGCGTGCCGGTGAACCTGCCCGACAGCCGCGCGCATCCGCTCGATCAGGCAGACAAGCCGGTGCAGGTCTCGCTCGACGCGACAGGCAGGCTGTTCATCGACAAGGACGAAGTGGGCGAGGCGGCGCTGCCCGACCGGCTGGAGGCGCTGGCCGCGCGCGCGCCGCTGGGCCTGCCGCCGCAGGTGATGCTGCGGATCGACCGCACGCTGCCGTTCGACCGCGTGGCGCGGCTGATGGGCGAGCTGAACCGCGCCGGGCTGAACCGGGTGGCGTTCGTCACCGGCGTCGACGACCGGCGCTGAGGCGTGGCAGAGGGCATGGACAGGACCGAGAAGGTCGGCCTCGGCATCGCGCTCGCAGGCCACCTCGCGCTGTTCGGGCTGCTGTCGCTCGGACTGCTCAAGGCGCCCGATCCCAAACGGCTGGAGGAGCATCCCGTCGAGGTGAGCCTGGTCGCGGACGTCGGCGCCGAACAGACCGCGCCGCCCGCGCCGGTGCCGCCGAGCCGGTCCGTCGCGCCCGACCAGGGGGCTCCCGAGGACGCCGCCCCGCCCCCTCCGACAGCCGATCCCGTGCCCGCTCCGGTCCCCAGACCCGTGCCCAAGCCGCAGCCTTCCCCCGAGCCCAAGCCGGCACCCGCCAAGCTCCAGCCCGTCCCCAAGCCCCAGCCCGTCCCCAAGCCGCAGCCCGTTCCCAAGCCCCAGCCCGTTCCTAGGCCGTCACCCGCGTCCCGGCCGACGGTGGAGCCGGCGATCGAGAAGCCCAGGCCGGCCAGGGCGAAGCCCGCCGCCGACGCCGCGCCCGCGCCCGCGCCCGCGAAAG
>NZ_CAHJWX010000401.1 GCF_903643065.1 Sphingomonas bacterium
CGACCGCCAAGCCGCGCCTGCCGAGCCGGTCGTCGTTCCGGCACGACCGGCGCGGGCGACCGGACCGCTCGTGCCACAGACCGCCGACGCGTCGCCGCCCCGGCCGTTCCAAGAGCCCTTGCCAGCCGCAGCGCCATCGCCTGCCGCCCGCATGCTCACCGCCGCCTGGAAGCGGGCACGCTCCTGGCTGCTCGGCGGCAACACGGTGGTCCGTGTCGGCCTGGGAATCCTGTTCATCGGCCTGTCGTTCCTGGCGCGCTACGCGGCGTCGGCCGGGCTATTCCCGATCGAGCTACGTCTCGCGCTGGTGGTCGCGGTCGGAGTCGCGTTGCTCGTCGCGGGCTATCGCACCCGCATCGCCCGGCCCGGCTTTGCCACCGCACTGCAGGGCGGCGGGGTCGCGACGATCTATCTGACGGTGTTCGCGGCCGCCAAATGGTTCGGGCTCGCGTCCGTCGCGCCGGCGTTGGCAGTGATGGTCGCGGTGTGTGCGCTCGGCGCCGCGCTCGCGCTCCTTCAGGCGTCGCAGAGCCTCGCCGTCACCGCCTTTGCGGGCGGCTTCGCCGCGCCGGTGCTGCTGGCGAGCGGCGACGGCAGCATCGCGCTGCTGTTCGGCTATTACACCGTCCTCAACCTGGGCATCCTGGGCATCGCGCGGCGGCGGGCGTGGCGGGCGCTCAACCTGCTCGGTTTTGCGGCAACGTTCGGGATCGCGACGCTGTGGGAGGTGGGCGGCGCCGCGCCGATCCCGTCGGATCGGCTGGCCGGCCACGCCTTCGTCGTCGCGTCCGTGCTGATCTACCTCGCCGCCGCCATCCTCTACGCGCGCCGCGCGCCGCGCCGGCTCGGGCAGGTGGTCGATACGACCCTGCTGTTTGGGCCGGCAGTCGCCGGGTTCGGGCTGGAGGCGGGTCTGCTCCACCACCAGCCGTTCGGCACCGCCTTCGCCGCGCTCGGCTTCGCAGGCCTCTACATCGCGCTGGCGGCCTTCAACCGGCGGCGCGGCGGGCCGGAGGCGCGGCTTCTCAATGATGCGCTGCTGGCGATCGGCATCGGCTTCGTGACGCTGGCGGTGCCGCTTGCGCTGGGTGCGCGGTGGACGTCGGCGGTGTGGGCGCTGGAAGGTGCGGGGGCGTTCTGGGTCGGGTTGCGGCAGAAGCGCTGGCTCCCGCGCGCGTTCGGGCTGCTGCTTCAGGGGGTCGCGGCGCTGGTGTTCCTCGGCACTCTGCGCCTCGATCTGCCCGCGCTGCCGCTGCTCGGCCCCGGCTTCCTGGGCGCGGTCCTGATCGCTGGCGCGCTGCTCGCGACCGCCTGGTGGCTGCGCGAGCGCCCGGACACGGCGCCGTCGCGGTGGGCACGCGGCTGGGCGGGGGTCGAAGCGGCGCTGCCCCGTCCGGTGTTCCTGCTCGGCTTCGCCTTCTGGGTGGGCGCCTGGGCGATCGAGGCCGCGCGGATCGTACCCGCGGGAACGGCAGGACGGCCGTCCACACCTGCCTTCGCGCCCGCGATCCAGCCGTTGCTGGTGATGCTCGCCTATGTCGCCAGCGCGTGGGGCTCGGACGCGGTCGGCCAGCGGACTCGGTGGCGAGTGGCGACGTGGCCGGGCCGCGCGACGATCGCGGTGCTCGCGCTGACGTTCGTCGGCGCGGCAGGGAGCGGCGAGCGCGTGGCGTTCACGCCCGACTGGCTGCTCTGGGCGGCCGCGCTCGCGATCCACGTGCGCCTGCTGTTCCTCGCCGATCGCGAGACGGAAGCCGAAGCCCCGGCGCCGCTGGCAGCGCGCATCGGCCACGTCGGCACCGCCTGGCTGACGATCGCGCTGGTCGCCAATACCGTGCCGCTGGCGATCGAACGTGCCGGCCTTGCGAGCACCGGCTGGGACGATGCGACCCTGCCCGTCGTGCTCGCGCTGGCGCTGGTGCTGCTCACGCGGTGGGCGACGAGGCGGCTCGCGGAACCCCCGCCGACCCGCTGGCCGCTGGCCGGCCACGCGACCGATTTTGGATGGATCGCCGCAGCGCCGGTCGCCGTGGTCGCGCTGCTGGTCGCGCTTGCGGTCGCGCTCGCCTCGCCCGGCGATGCCTCCCCACTGCCCTATCTGCCGCTGCTCAACCCGGTCGACCTGTCGCTCGCGCTCGTGCTGGGCGCGGCGCTGCTGTGGCGACGTACCGTGCTGGCGGCGACGCCGCGGCCTTCCAGAAGCAAGCTGCTCATCGCGCCGGGGACGCTCGCCGGGCTGGGCGCGCTGGCGTTCGTCCTGGTCAACACCGTGTGGCTGCGCGCCGCGCACCAGCTGATCGGCGTCGCATGGAGCGTCGAGGCGCTGCTGGAAAGCTTCGTGGTGCAGGCGGGCCTCGCGCTGCTCTGGACGGCGATGGCGCTCGCACTGATGATCGGCGCTCACCGGCAAGGGGTGCGCAGCTGGTGGATCGTCGGCGCCGGGCTGCTCGGGATCACGGTGGCCAAGCTGCTGCTGGTGGACATGGGCAACGTCGGCGGTGCGACGCGGATCGTCACCTTCATGGGGGTCGGCGTGCTGATGCTGGTGGTGGGCTACCTCGCCCCGCTGCCGCCGCAGCACGCCTCGGCGGAGAAGGAAGGAGCGATCGCATGACCCGGTGGCACGGCATCCCGTTGCTCGCGTCGGCCGCGACGCTTCTTTTAGCGGCGACGGGGAGCGACACGCCGGCGGACTACACCGTCCGGGCGCGGGTAACGCCTGTCGGCAGAGCCTCCATGCAGCGCATAGAGCTGCCCGGCCCCGTGCTGGCCGCGCTGCAACGGGCGGACGGCGGTGACCTGCGGCTGTTCGACGCGAAGGGCCGGCGCGTGCCGATCGCGCGGGTAGGCGGCCCGCCCGTGAGCGCGCGGACCGTCGCGCTCGCCC
>NZ_CAHJWX010000402.1 GCF_903643065.1 Sphingomonas bacterium
GGCGGCGCGGCGGCGGTGGCCGGCGGCACCACGCGCCCCCCGCAGGCGGCGAGCAACAATGCCAGCGCGGCCGTCAGGACGGCCCGCGCGTCAGGCCTCATCGGTGTCGGCGAGCTTCCAGTTCGGGTCGGCGCTCTTGAGCGTGCGCGCGAACGTCCACAGGTCGTGCGTCTCGACCGCGTCGGTCAGCGTGCCCGCGATCACCTGGCCCTCCGCGTTGCGCGTCACGGCGGCGATGTCGGCGTCGAAGCGGACGGTGATCCGCGCCTCGCGCCCCGCCACCTGGCTCTCCACAATCTGCGCGCGATCGATGCGGACCAGCCGGTTGTCGAGCGTCTCGCCCGCTGCCGCGCGCGCGGTGATCGCGGCGGCGAACTCGTCGCGGACCGCCGGCGTCGTCAGGTCGGTCAGCGCTTCCAGGTCACCGCGCCAGAACGCCTCCAGCGTCAGCCGGTACGCGCCTTGCGCGCCCTCCACGAACCGACCGACATCGAACGACGGTTCGCCGGCGACGATCGCGCGCAGCCCCTGCTCGGCCCGCGCCTCGATCGGCTTGGGCGACATCTCGCGTGGTTCGGGCACGGGCTCGGCGGCGCGGGGCAGCGTCAGCGAAACGCGATCGTCCGCCGGGCGCACGATCGGACGCGGCTCGGCGCCCGTGCGCCGCCCGAGCACGCTGTACAGACGCAGCGCTAGGAACGCCGCCACCATCGCCAGGACCACCACGTAAAACACAATTCCTCCGTGCACCCTCGCAATAGATAGGGCAAGCGCCGCGCGTTTGTAACCGCTCGCCGTTGAAACCCGTTCCCCCCGCTGCTACCCGGCCGGTTTGTTGTTCCGAACGGGATTGAACGAGCTCATGGCCGACGACGCACTTACCCCCGATCCCGGCCAGCCGCTGGCGAACGGGGCCGATACCGCGCCGGCGGCGGGCATGATCTCGCAATATGTGAAGGACCTGTCGTTCGAGAACCCGAACGCGCCCGCCATCTACCAGACGCCCGAGCCGCCGCAGATCGATGTCCAGTTCAATATCGGCACCGGCCAGGTCGGCGAGGAGGTGCACGAGGTCACGCTGAAGATCGACGTGCGCGCCGAGACGGGCGGGCAGGTCGCCTTCATCGTCGACCTGACCTATGCGGGGCTGTTCGGCTTCCGCAACGTGCCGGCCGACCAGATCCAGCCCTTTCTGCTCGGCGAGGCGCCACGCCTGCTGTTCCCCTTCGGCCGGCGCGTGCTGGCGGACGCGGTGCGCGACGGCGGCTTCCCCCCGCTGCTGCTGGAGCCGATCGACTTCGCGCAACTGTATCTGCAACAGTCCGCGCAGCAGGGCGACGTCCAAGCGGGGGTCGTGGGTCAGGCGTGACGCTTACTCCTCCCCGGCACGGGGAGGTGGCGCGCCCGCAGGGCGTGACGGTGGGGGCCCGCCACGAGCGTGGCGCCCGGCCCGGGCCCCTCCACCCCTCGCGAGCGCTTCCCCTCCCCATCCTGGGGCGGATTAGGACAACATGAATCTCACCCGTGCCCTCGGCTCGGTCGGCGGGCTGACGCTCGCCAGCCGCGTGCTCGGCCTGGTGCGCGACTCGCTGTTCGCGCGCTTCGTCGGCGCGGGCTTCGCGTCCGATGCGTTCCTGGTCGCGTTCCGCCTGCCCAACATGTTCCGGGCGCTGTTCGCGGAAGGTGCCTTTTCCGCCGCATTCATCCCGATGTTCAACCGCAAGGTCGCCGATCCCGCGGGCGCCGGCCTGGCGGACGGGCTCGCCTTTGCCGAGGAGGCGCAGTCGGTGCTGTTGCCCGTGCTGTTGGCGATGACCGCGATCATGGAGGTCGCCGCCTGGCCGGTGGTGTGGCTGCTGTGGGGCGGCTCGGATGGCGTCGGCGACACGCAGTTCGCGTTCGTGGTGACGCTGAGCCGCCTCACCTTCCCCTACCTGCTGCTGATCAGCCTCGTCTCGCTGCTGGGCGGCATCCTCAACTCGCTCCAGCGGTTCTGGGTCAACGCGGCCGCCCCGATCCTGCTCAACCTGACGCTGATCGTCGCGCTGGTTGTCTTCCATGCGCGCGACCCGCTGGCGACGTCACGCAACCAGGCGATCGCGGTGACCGTGTCGGGCGCACTGCAGCTCGCCTGGCTCTGGTATAATTGCCGTCAGAACGGCGTGCGGCTGCGGTTGCGGTTGCCGCGACTGAGCCCGGAGGTGCGCCGCCTGCTCAAGCTGGTGGTGCCGGCGGCGGCGGGGACGGGCGCGGTGCAGGTCAATCTGGTCATCTCCACCGCGCTGGCGCGGCATTTCCTGCCGTCCGGCTCGATCAGCTACATCTATTTCGCCGATCGGCTCAACCAGCTGCCGCTCGGGCTGATCGGCATCGGCCTGGGCACCGTGTTGCTGCCGACCATCTCGCACCAGCTCGGGCGTGGCGCGGAGGGCGAGGCGATGGCGACGCAGAACCGGGGCACCGAACTGGCGCTGCTGCTGACGCTGCCGGCGACGCTGGCGCTGATCACCTGCGGCTTCCCGATCGTGTCGGCGCTGTTCGAACATGGCCGCTTCGATCCCGTCGACGCGCGCCGCACCGCGCAGGCGCTGGCGGCCTATTCGATCGGCCTGCCCTCCTATGTCCTCGTCAAGGTGCTGACGCCGGGCTATTACGCGCGCGGCGACACGCGCACGCCGGTGCGGTACGCGCTGGTATCGATGGCGGTGAACCTCGTCGGCAATTTCGCGCTGATCGGGCCGCTCCAGCATATGGGGCCCCCGCTCGCGACCGCGCTCGCCTCGACGGTCAACGTCGCGCTGCTCTATCGGACGCTGGCGGCACGCGGGCAGTTCGCCGCCGACGCGCAGCTGCGCCGCCGCGCCCCGCGCGCGCTGCTCGCGG
>NZ_CAHJWX010000403.1 GCF_903643065.1 Sphingomonas bacterium
CGAGCGGCGAAGCCGCTAGCCCGCCGGCCGCGCTGGCGCGTCTCGCGTGCGGCTCCGCTGCGCGCGTGCGCGCGGCGCGGTGGGGACTTCTGTTGCCCGGCGTCCCCTGACCGCTGGAATCCGATTCTGTTGCCCGGTTCGGTCCAACCGCGCTTTTGTCTGACTAACCTAATCCGTGAGGATCAAGTTAGGCCGCAATCGCGAGCGCCTCGTTATCGTTGGCACTTGTATATGGGCCGTCGCGGTGGTCCCATTCCGAGCAAAAGACAGCGCCGTTCAACACACGTCGATCCTGGTTCGGCCCCGTCATCGCCCCCCGGTGGAGGGCGGTGGTGGAGCCGCCGGGTACTGCCCCCGGGTCCGCTGCGCCTATGTCACGCCGTCGTTTATCGCCATAGCCGGGGCGAACCCCTTGCCGGATCGATATAGTCGCTTTGACCGAACGCGCCAAGGGGCGCCTTTCGCCTGCCACAAAGAGCGGCCATGGCGCATTCGCCGATGCTGACCCAACGCTCCCGCTACGCCCTGCGCGCGATGCTGTTCCTGGCGGAAGCGCCGGCGGGCGGCCCGCCGGTGCCGATGGCGCGGATCGCCGTGGAGGTGAACGTGCCGCGCAAGTTCCTGGAGCTGATCCTGGCGGAGCTGCGCGCCGCCGACCTGATCGTGTCGACGCGGGGCAAGATGGGCGGTTACCGGCTCGCGCGGCCCCGGCATCTGATCTCGCTGGGCGATGTCGTGCGGCTGATCGAGGGGCCGTTGGCGCTGGTGCCGTGCGTCAGCCGCACCGCCTATCGCCCCTGTGGCGACTGCCATGACGAGGCGACCTGCGCGATCCGCCACGCGATGATGCGCGTGCGCGACGAGACCGCGCGCATCCTGGACGGGACCAGCCTCGCCGACGCGGCGATCCGCGAGCTGGCGGCGGCGTGATCCGACCTGCACTCCTCCCCAGGACGGAGAGGTGGCGCCCGCGCAGCGGGTGACGGAGAGGCCCGGGCCAGGCGCAGCGCCCGTGGCGGGCCCCCTCCACCACGCCCTGCGGGCGCGGTCCCCCTCCCCGTCCCGGGGAGGATTGAGAGGTCAGCGTTTCCTGATCTCGTCCCTGATCTCGCGCAGCAGCGCGATCTCGACGGGTTCGGGCTCGGGCGCGACCGGCGTCGCTTCCTGTTCGCGCCGCAGCCGCGCCGCCTCGCGCTCGACGATCGCGCCGGCCTTCGCCACCGCGCGCACGAGCAGGAAGATGACGAACGCGACGATGAGGAAGTTGACCGCCTGCGTCAGGAACGCGCCATAGCCGAGCAGCGGCACGCCCGCCTTCTTGAGCGCGGCATAGTCGGACAGCGAGCCGGTGTACGTCCCCGGCACCGGGCCGAGGCGGAGGAAGTAGCTGGAGAAATCGAGCCCGCCGAACAGCTTGCCGATCAGCGGCATCAGGATGTCGTCGGTCAGCGAGCTGACGATCCGGCCGAACGCCGCGCCGATGATCACCGCCACCGCCAGATCCAGCACGTTGCCGCGCATGATGAACGCGCGAAAATCCTTGAGCATGGCCGTCCTCCCCGGTTCGCGCGATGCTAGCCGCCGATTTGCCCTTCGCCAAGCGCGGGCGGTGCTCTATATAAGCACAACACCTCGTGGAGCCCGTCGATGCGCCGCCTTGCCTTTACCGTGCCCCTCGCCGCCGTGCTCGCCGGCTGCGGCGTCAACAGCGTGCCGACGGCGGAGGAGACCGCCAAGGCGCGCTGGGCGGACGTGCAGGCCGCGTATCAGCGCCGCGCCAACCTGATCCCCAATCTGGCGGCGACGGTGAAGGGCGCGGCGGCGTCCGAGAAGTCGATCCTGGTCGGTGTCACCCAGGCGCGCGCGCAGGCGGTGACGGTGCAGCTGTCGGGCGATGACCTGAAGGACGAGGGCAAGGTGCGGCAATACGCCGCCGCGCAGGCGGGCCTCAGCGCCGCGCTGGTGCCGCTGCGCCAGTTGCAGGAACAATATCCGGACCTGAAGAGCCAAGCGAACTTCTCGACCTTCATGAGCCAGCTGGAGGGCACGGAGAACCGCATCAACGTCAAGATCGGCGACTATAACGAGGCGGTGCAGGCGTATAATACGCGTATCCGCACCTTCCCCGACGCGGTCGGCGCCAAGGTCTTCTACGGCGCCAAGCCGATGGTGCCATTCCAGGCGGAAAAAGGCGCCGAGACCGCGCCCAAGGTGGACTTCAACTGATCCGCGCCGCCCTTCTCGCGCCGCTGCTGCTGGTCGCCGCGCCCGCAGGAGCGCAGACGTTTCCGGCGTTCACGGGGCTGGTGGTCGACGACGCGCATGTGCTGCCGCCCGCCGCCGCCGCCGACCTCACGGCGAAGCTGGAAGCGTTGCAGAAGGATACGCATCGCCAGCTGGTGGTGGCGACGGTCAAGGACCTGCAGGGGCGCGACATCGCCGACTATGGCTATCGGCTGGGGCGGAGCTGGGGCGTGGGGCTGCGCGACGTGGACAACGGCGCGGTGCTGATCGTGGCGCCAACCGAGCATCAGGTGCGGATTGAGGTCGGACGCGGGCTGGAGCCGGTGCTGACCGACGCCTGGTCGAGCGAAACGATCCGGACCACGATCACCCCGCGCTTCAAGGCGGGCGACCTGCCCGGCGGGATCTTGGCGGGAGTCGATGCAATCGGCGCGCAGCTTCGCGCCGCGCCCGAGGAGGCGCAGGCGCGGCTCGACGCGGCGGCGAAGGGGTTCGACCAGCAGCATCAGCGACGGCGGTCGTCCGGCGGTGGCGGCGGCGTGCCGATCGGGCTGATCTTCTGGGGCGTGGTGCTGCTGTTCGTGGTGCTGCCCGCGTTCGGGCGGCGGCGCTGGGGCGGCCGGCGCTGGTC
>NZ_CAHJWX010000404.1 GCF_903643065.1 Sphingomonas bacterium
GTGGCCGGGCCGCCGGTCGTCCGCCGTCACCAGCAGCAGCCCGCGCGCCCGGCAGGTCCGGGCCACGGCCGCGAACAGCCGCCGTCGCTCCGCCGCCGGGGTCGCATGGTGACGGAACACCACGCCCGCGCCGCGCGGAAGCCGGGCGAGCGCGGCGAACAGCGCGTCGCCGAGCCGCTCGTCGGTCATCAGCCAGATGCTCGGGACGGGTTGGCGGGGATGCATCCTCGTTCCTATAGCGCGCGCATGACGAACGACCCACCGACTCCGCTTGCGGCCGTGCGCGAGCGGATCGCCGCCGCCGCCCGGCTCGCCCGCCGCGATCCCGCCGGCGTTACGCTGGTGGCGATCGGCAAGACGCATCCGGCCGAGGCGATGCGCCCGCTGCTCGATGCCGGCCAGCGCGCGTTCGGCGAGAACCGCGTGCAGGAAGCGGAGGGCAAGTGGCCGGCGCTTCGCGAGGACCATCCGGGCGTCGAGCTGCACCTGGTCGGTCAGCTCCAGTCGAACAAGGCGGAGGCGGCGGTGGCGTTGTTCGACGCGATCCATTCGGTCGACCGGCGCTCGCTCGTCGGGGCGATCGGACGGGCGGCGGTCAGGACCGGCCGCTCGCCGCGCTGCTTCGTGCAGGTGAACATAGGCGACGAGCCGCAGAAGGGCGGCTGCGCGCTTGCCGACCTGCCCGCGCTGCTGGACGACGCGCGGACCGCCGGGCTGGATGTCGCCGGGCTGATGGCGGTGCCGCCGGCGGGTGTCGAGGCGGCACCCTATTTCGCGCTGCTCGCAAGGCTCGCGCGCGACCACGGACTGACAGGGCTGAGCATGGGGATGTCTGACGATCTGGAGGCGGCGGTGATGCTGGGCGCCACGCATGTCCGCGTCGGCAGCGCGCTGTTCGGGAGCCGGGCATGAGCACCGACGCCCCGATGCGCGTCGGCCTCGACGCAGAGGGTCGAGGCGACCGTTCTTCGGGTCCGATCGCCTGCAGGTTCGACGCCC
Source organism: Sphingomonas bacterium (assembly GCF_903643065.1). GTDB lineage: Bacteria > Pseudomonadota > Alphaproteobacteria > Sphingomonadales > Sphingomonadaceae > Sphingomonas. The sequence continues at coordinate 1,000 of NZ_CAHJWX010000404.1, forward strand.
TCCTGTTCGACTTCGACGGCGTGCTGATCGAGAGCGAATATGCCGGCAACCGCCAGATCGCGGAGTATCTGACCGGCATCGGCCATCCGACCACGCCCGAGCGCGCGATGGACGATTTCATGGGGCTCGCCGGCGCGGATTTCCACGCCGCGCTGGAACGCCGGCTCGGCGGCCCGATCCCGGCCAGCTTCCACGCCGCGCGCGCGGTGGAGGACGAGCGCGCGATGCGCGAGGGCATCGGCGAGGTGGCGGGCGCGGCCTCCTTTGTCCGCGCGCTGCCGCCCGGCCTGCCGCGAGCGATCGTCTCGTCGAGTCGCACCGACTGGATCCGCCGCCACCTCGACCATATCGGCCTGGCCGACGCGTTCGGCGAGCACATCTATTCGGGGCGCGAGCACGTCGCGCGGGGCAAGCCGGCGCCCGACCTCTATCTGTATGGCGCGGCGCGGCTGGGGGTCGCGATCGGGCGGTGCGCGATCATCGAGGACTCGCCCGTCGGCGCGACCGGCGCGGTCGCGAGCGGCGGCCATGTCATCGGCCTGACGGCGGGGCGGCACTGCGGCCCTGCCTACGCGGATCGCCTGCGCACGATCGGCGTGGCGGCGGTGGCGGCCGATTTCGGGGAGGTCGCGGCGCTGATCGCATGAGAGGCGGGCCAGCCGCCATTGTCCGGGTTCCCGCCGTCGTGAGCGGGAGGCATGACGATCATCCCCGCCGGTCCCGCCATGCCGCCGCACCGCCGGCGACCAGGTCGTACGGGATCGCTGCCGCCTCGCGCAGCCGCATCCGCCAGAACGCGCGGCGGGTGCCGCGGCGGGGAAGCGGCAGCGCGGTGCAGCGCAGCCCCTGGAGCGCGAACAGCATCCGGACGCGGGGCTGATGATAGGAATCGGTGCACGACAGGACCGCTCCCAGCTTGTTCGAGCGCGCGAACCGGGTCGCGGCGCGCACCGTCTCCAGCGTGTCGCCGCTCGCCTCGTCGAGGTGCAGCCGGCTCGCCGAGACGCTGCCCGCCAGCATCCGGGCCATCACCGACGCCTCGGACGGGCCGTGCCGCCCAATCCCGCCCGACAGGAACAGCACCAGCCCGGGATCGCCCTGCGCCGCCGCGGCGGCATAGCCGATCCGCCGCGCCAGCGTCTCGCTGGGCGACCCGTCGGCGCGGACCGCCGCCCCGAACAGGACGAGAAGCCGGTTCAGAACTGGTGCCCCGTCCGGTCGCGCTTGGTGGCGAGATAGCGTTCGTTGTGCGGATTGGGCGGCAGGTGGTGCGGCACGCGCCCGACCACCTCGATCCCGGCGGCGGCGAGCTGCGCGACCTTGTCGGGATTGTTGGTCAGCAGCCGCACGCGCCTCTGGCCCAGCAGCTCCAGCATCCGCGCCGCCACGCGATAGTCGCGCGCATCGATCGCGAAGCCGAGCCGGGTGTTGGCATCCACCGTGTCGAACCCCTGGTCCTGCAGCGCATAGGCGCGCAGCTTGTTGACGAGGCCGATGCCGCGCCCCTCCTGGCGCAGGTACAGAAGCATGCCCCAGCCGGCCGCGGCGATCGCATCGATCGCGGCGCGCAATTGCGGTCCGCAGTCGCATTTGAGGCTGCCGAGCATGTCGCCCGTCAGGCATTCGGAGTGCAGCCGCACCAGCGGCGGAGCCCCATCGGGTTCACCGATCAGCAGCGCGACATGCTCGCCGGGCTGCTCGGGAGTGCGAAAGGCGACGATCTCGGCGCGTTCGGCGCCCGCCACCGGCAGGCGCGCGCGCACGGCGATCGCCAGTCGCGCGGCATCCTCGTACGTGTCGATCGCCGAGGGATCGATCGCGACGTCGCCCGCGCCGTCGCCCACGAAGAAGGCGGGCAGCACGCCGGCCAGCC
>NZ_CAHJWX010000405.1 GCF_903643065.1 Sphingomonas bacterium
CCCGTCCTTCAGCCGCGTCCCCGCGTCCGCCAAGCCCTTGGCGAGTGCCCGCACGTCGTCCGTGCTCGTCCCCGCCGCCACGATCGCGAGCAGATGCCGCCCGCTCGACAGCCCGACGCTCCGCCAGCAGCCAGTCGAGGGAGCAGGGAGCAGGGAGCAGTGTGGGGATCATCACCCATTAGCCGTCATGCCGGGACAGGCCCGGCGTGACGGAAGGTGCGCCGCTCGCCAGCTCACGAAAACCCTAGTCCCTACTTCTTCCTCCCTCCTACAATTCCACCCCCGCCGCAATCGCCTCCAGCTTCCTGATCCGCTCGCGCAGGTCGGCCAGCTCGATCCGCTGCCCCGCGCCGGGGACCGCCGCGCCCGGGCGCGCCTGGTCCAGCTCCGACCGCTTGAGCTGGAGCCAGCCGCGCCAGCCCGCCAGCCCCGCGCTCGTCACCATCGCTAGTCCGGCGAGCGACGCCGCCGCGACGGTCAGCGTGGAATAAGGGTCGATCATGCCAGCCTCCCTATCGGTCGCGCAGCCGCTCGATCTGCCGATCGAGGTCGTCGCTGCCATGCTTGTCCGTGATCACGCGCTCCAGCACCTGGATGCGCTCCTTGAGCTGGCGCACCTCGTCGCGCGCCTGCGTCACCTCGACGGAGTCGTCGCGGGCCGGCCGCGCGCCTCGCGCGGCGTAATGCGCCTGGATGATCTTGCCGACCGTGCCGATCAGCACGATCACCACCACGAACTCGAAGACGTTCATCGTCGCTCGCCTTGCCAGGGGTTCAGTGCACCGGCCGCTCGTCGCGCAACCGCTCGATCTCGCCCGCCAGGTCGGCGCCGCGATCGATCGCTAGACGTTCCAGCACGCGCACCCGCTGTTCCAGCCGCTCGGTATGTGCGGCATATTGCGCCGCCTTCTCGGCGGCCTGCGCATTCAGCGCCGTCGCCATCCGCTCGCGATGCTTCAACCGGACTTTGTACGTCTCGTGCAACAGCCCACCGATAACGGGGATGCCGATCACAATCAGCGCCAGCATGAAGATCAGGAAGCCGTCGTCGTGCAACTCATGCATCGCGTCCTCCTATCGCAGCGCGTCGATCTCGCGCGCGGTTCGCTCGGCCGGATCGGTGGCGATCCGTTCGAGCACGCGCAGCCGCTCCTCCAGCCGGCCGATCTGGCCGGTGAGCCGCTCGTTCTCCTGCGTCAGCAGCTCGATCTTCCGCGGGTCACCCGGGCCGTCGCCGAACACGCGGTCGGCGAGGTGGTCCTGCACCGTCACGCGCCGCGCGTCGCGCCGTTGACGCCGGCTCTGGTAGTCTTCCAACGGGTAGCCGTGCTTGGCGCGCAGCCAATTGTTCGCCACCCAGCTCAGCGGGCCGACGGTGATCGCCGCGATCGGGATCAGGAACACAAGGTCCGACATCGAACATATACTCCCTAATTCTGAGGCTTAGCGCAGGCGGTCGATCTCGGCGGCGAGCTGCGTGTCGCGGCTGGTGTACAGCACCTCCAGATCGGCGAGCCGCCGGTCGAGGTCACGGAAGGTGGAGCGCACCTCGGCGGTGGACCGCTTCGGATTGGCGCGCACGCCCTGCCAGAACTTGGCGTCGGCGGGCGTGTCGTACAGCCCGTCCGGTCTGTCCTGGGCCTTCCAGGCGACGACGAAATAGGCGGTCAGGGCCGCGGCATGGGTTGTGATCAGCAGCAGCACGGCGGCGATCCGGACCCAGGTCACGTCGACCCCCGTATAGTCGGCGATGCCGGCGCAGACGCCGCATACCCTCTTGTTGGCCCCATCCAGGTAGAATTTGGTCTTGAGCGCCATCTCAGTTGCTCCGCTCGATGCGATAGGAGGGGGTGGTGGCCGACAGGCCGGGCTTCCAGTCGGGATGATCGGCCTGCGCGATCCGCTCCACCGTCTGCACCCGCTCTTCCAACCGGCGTGCCAGGTTAAACATCTCGTCCAGCAGCCTCTCGTCCTGATCGGTGATCTTGGGCGCCGACCGCCACTTCGTGATGTAGTGCAGGATGATCCAGGGCAGGCCGATCAGCGTGGCCAGGATCGCGACGATGCCGTTGCCGTGCATGTCAGCCCTCCGTCACGGGGGTCTTCGGGCCGGCCAGCCGCGCCTTCAGCGCTTCCAGCTCGGCGTCGACCCGGTCGGAGGCGCGCAGCTCGGCGATCTCCTCGTCCAGCGTCTTGACGCTGCCCAGCCCCATCGCCTCCGCGCGGCCCTCGGCGTCGTCCACCCGGCGCTCCAGCACGTCGAAGCGGCTGAACGCGTCCAGCGTCTTGGGGCCGGCATACATCTCGCGCAGCTTCGCGCGGTTGTTCGCGCTCTCCAGCCGGGTCTGCACATTAGCCTGCTTGGCGCGCGCTTCGGTCAGCTTCTTCTGCAGCTTGGCGATGTCGCCCTCGCTGGCGCGCAGCGCGTCGTCGAGCACGCCGGTCTCCGCGCGCAGCTGCTCGGCCATGTCGCGCGCCTTCTGCCGCTCGCCCAGCGCCGCCTTCGCCAGGTCCTCGCGGCCCTTGGACAGCGCCAGCTCCGCCTTCTCCGTCCAGCCGTCGGCGAGCCCGTCCAGCTTGCCGATGTGGCGGCGCATCTCCTTCTGGTCGGCGATCGTGCGCGCGGCGGACGCGCGCACCTCCACCAGCGTTTCCTCCATCTCCAGGATCATCACCCGGATCATCTTGGCGGGGTCCTCCGCCTTTTCGATGAGGTCCGCCATGTTGGCGGCGATGATGTCGCGGGTGCGGGAAAAGATGCCCATGGCGGAAAAGCTCCTGAAAGGCGGGGCCGGCAGGCGGCCGGGCCGGCGCTCGGCGTCGGTCAACTGTATCATGCGACGACCCGCCCGGCCAACGCCGCCGC
>NZ_CAHJWX010000406.1 GCF_903643065.1 Sphingomonas bacterium
ATCTGGCGGGTGCGGCCGGACTGGGTGGCGCTGCTCGCGCTGCTGCCGGTGGCGGGGCATCTGGCGTGGCAGGCGGCGACGCTGGACCCCGCCGACGGCGCCGGCGCGCTGCACCGGTTCCGGTCCAACCGCTTCGCGGGGCTGCTGATGTTCCTTGCCTGCATGGTCGTGGGCAGCACGGCCTAGGCGGGACGGGCCACAGGCCCGAGGTCTCGCGGCGGCACGCACCGGCCCGCCCCCCCCGGAACGGGTCCCGGACGACGATGGACTGGCGGCGAGGTGGTTTCGCTGGCATCGCGCGGCCCGCGTCCCTAGATCGCCGGAATGCTGACCCCCCATCAGGCGCAGGATCGCGCCCAGGACCTTGTCGCCCGCGCGAAGGCGGCCGGCGCCGATGCCGCCGATGCGGTGTTCGCCGCCGACGCCGCGATCGAGATTTCCGTCCGCCTCGGCGCGCTGGAGGACGTCGGCCGGTCGGAGAGCCAGGACCTCGGGCTGCGCGTCTTCGTCGGCGCGCGGTCGGCGAGCGTCTCCACCTCCGACCTGACGCCCGCCGCGCTGTCGGCGCTGGTGGAGCGCGCGGTGGCGATGGCGCGCGAGGCGCCGGAGGACGCATGGGCGGGCCTGGCGCCGGAAGAGCGGCTGATGCGCGGCGCGCCCCCGCTGCTCGACCTCGACGACGTCGGGGACGCGGGCGAGGACATCGACCCCGCCGGCCTGCGCGATCTGGCGCTCGCCGCCGAGGACGCGGCGCGGGGCGTTCCCGGCGTCACCAACTCCGAGGGCGGCGGCGCCAGCGCCTCGCGGTCGGTATGGGCGCTCGCGACCAGCCACGGCTTCGCGGGCGCCTATGCCGCCACCGGCTATGGCCTGTCGGCGAGCGTGCTGGCGGGAACGGGCGGGGGCATGCAGCGCGACTATGCCCATTCCTCCGCCCGGCATCGCAGCCGGCTCGACGCACCGGACGCCATCGGCCGGCAGGCGGGCGAGCGGGCGGTGGCGCGGGTGGAGCCCGGCAAGCTCGCGAGCGGACCGACGACGGTGGTGTTCGATCCGCGCGTGGGGGCCAGCCTGATCGGCCATCTGGTCGGCGCGATCGGCGGCCAGGCGATCACGCGGCGCACCAGCTTCCTGCTCGACGCGCTGGGTACGCAGGTCTTCGCGCCCGGCGTCACCATCCGCGACGACCCGCATCGCCCGCACGGCCTGCGCTCGCGTCCGTTCGACGGCGAGGGGCTGCCGGTGTCGCCGACGCTGATCGTCGAGGCGGGGATGCTGGAGACGTGGCTGCTCGACTCGGCGTCCGCGCGCCAGCTCGGGCTGGAGCCGACCGGCCATGCCGCGCGCGGCGTCGGCGGCGGGCCGGGGGTGACGACGAGCAATCTCTACATGGCGGCGGGCCACCTGCCGCCGGCGACGCTGATCGCCGACATCGCCGACGGCGTGTTCGTGACCGAGCTGATCGGTCAGGGCGTCAACGGCGTCACCGGCGACTACAGCCGCGGCGCGGCTGGCTTCCGGATCGTCGGCGGGCGGCTGGCCGGACCGGTGGCGGAGTTCACGATCGCCGGCAACCTGCGCGACATGTACCGGCAGATGACGCCGGCGAACGACCTGGAGTTCCGCTACGGCAGCAACGTCCCCACGATCCGGATCGACGGGATGACCGTCGCGGGTGGCTGACGCGGAGGGCCACCGGGCGCTCGCCGATGCGGTCGCGGGGATCGCGGCGGAGGCGGGCGACTATGCGCTGGCACGCTGGCGGACGGATTTCCGCCGGTGGGAAAAGGCGCCGGGCAGTCCGGTGTGCGAGGTGGACCTGGCTGTCGACGCGCTGTTGCGCGAACGGTTGTCGGCGCTGTTGCCCGACGCGGGCTGGCTGTCGGAGGAAACGGCGGACAGCGCGGACCGGCTCGACTGCGCCCGCCTGTGGGTGGTCGATCCGATCGACGGCACACGCGACTACATACGCGGGCGTCCCGGCTGGTGCGTGTCGGTCGCGCTGGTGGAGGACGGGCTGCCGGTGATCGGCGTTCTGGACGCTCCTGTCCGCGGCGAGCGGTGGCGATCGGCCGCCGGCGGGGGCGCCCTGCGCAACGGGACCCGGCTTCGGGTGAGCGAACACACCGGGCTGGCCGGCGCACGGGTGCCGACCGACGTCCTTCCCCGCGCCGACCGCGCGCTGATGGTGGCGGTGGACAAGCCCAACTCGATCGCGCTGCGCGTGGGCATGGTCGCGGCGGGCGAGGCGGACCTGGTCGCCACCACCCGCTGGGGCAACGAATGGGACGTCGCCGCCGCCGTGCTGCTGGCGCAGGAGGCCGGGGCGAAGGTAACGGATGCGAACGGCGCGCCGCTGACGTTCAATCGTCCGCGGCCGCAGGCCCAGGGACTGCTCGTCGCGCCGCCCGCGCTCCACGCCGCCGCGCTGGCGCGCGCGCCGGCGCAGGCCCGACCCTGACGCTCAGCCCCCGATCCCGTCCCCGCCTTCGTTCCCGCTCCCGCCATCGCCCTGGTACCTGATCTCGAGATAGCGCCCGCGCGTCGCCAGCGCGTCGAGGTCGCCCTGCGCCAGGCTGGCGCTCATCTCGCGAAGCTGGCGATCGATCAGCGACAGGCCGTCGGCCAGCTGCGCGTCGGGCGTGCGACCGTTGCGGGCGACGCCGCGCAGGTCGGCGGGGACGCGCCGATAGCCGCGCACGAACTCGGGCAGCTGCTCTGCGACCAGCTTGCGCACCTCCTCGCCCGCCGGCGCGCCCGCGTCCAGCGCGGCGAGCTGCGGCGCCAGCGTGTCGAGGCGGACGCCGATCTCGTTGGTCCAGAGCACGATGCTGATCGTGCGATCCCGCGCGCCGCAGTCG
>NZ_CAHJWX010000407.1 GCF_903643065.1 Sphingomonas bacterium
CCGGCTCGCGGTACAGCGCCGGGTCGCGCGCGATCCGCTTGGTCAGCAGCAGCAGCACGAACGCGGCGACGAAGCCGATCACCGGCGCCATCCACAGCCCGTTGAGCACCTTCACCGCCTGCCCCCATTCGACGCCGGAGGTGCCGCCCGGTGCGCGCGACAGCAGCTGGTTGGCGAGGCCGACGCCCAGGATCGATCCGATCAGCGCATGGCTGGACGAATTGGGCAGCCCCACCCACCATGTCGCCAAGTTCCAGATCACCGCCGCCAGCAGCAGCGCGAAGATCATAGCATAGCCCGCCCCCGATCCGACATGCAGGATCAGGTCGACCGGCAGCAGCGTGATGATCGAATAGGCCACCGCCCCCGACGAGGTCAGCACCCCCACGAAGTTCCAGGCGCCCGACCAGACCACCGCCACCGGCGCCGGCAGCGCGTTGGTATAGATCACCGTCGCCACCGCATTGGCGGTGTCGTGGAACCCGTTCACGAATTCGAACCCCAGCGCGATCACCAGCGCCAGCCCCAGGAACAGGAATGCGCCGACCGCCAGTGTCTCACCGACATGCGCGGTGTCGAGCAGGATCGACGCGCCGGCATAGCCGAGCCCCACCACCGCCGCCGCGCCGAACAGCCAGCGCCCCGCCGGATGCATCCGGTGATCGAGCGTGACGCGAGAGCCGCCGATATCGGCGAGGGCAAGGCTGGCCATGCGCGTGTCGTGGCCGCTGACGGTGACAGTCAGGTTACGGTGATGTGACAGTCTCGCCGCGCGTCGTCCCGATCCGGGCACGGTGCGCTTGCCCCCGCCGTTCGCGTTCCCTAGCTGTTCGCCCGTGACCGACACGCAGCTCGCCGATCCGCCATATCTTCGCGGCCTCAACCAGCCGCAGCGCGAGGCGGTGCTGACCACGGAGGGCCCCGTCCTCATGCTGGCCGGTGCCGGCACCGGCAAGACCGCCGCGCTCACCGCCCGGCTGGCGCACCTGCTCCACACGCGCAAGGCGTGGCCGTCGGAGATCCTGTCCGTCACCTTCACCAACAAGGCCGCGCGCGAGATGCGCGAGCGCGTCGGCCGGCTGGTCGGTGAGGCGGTGGAAGGGATGCCGTGGCTGGGCACCTTTCACGCGATCGGCGCGAAGATGCTGCGCCGCCATGCCGAACTGGTCGGATTGCAGAGCAACTTCACCATCCTCGACACCGACGACCAGCTGCGCCTGCTCAAGCAGCTCGTGCTCGCCGCCGACCTTGACGAGAAGCGCTTCCCCGCCCGCGCGCTCGCCGGGCTGATCGACGAGTGGAAGAACAAGGGGCTCGTCCCCGCCGACATCGACGCCGGCGAGAGCGAGCGCTATGCCAACGGGCGCGGCGGCGAGCTGTACGCCCGCTATCAGGCGCGGCTCAAGGCGGTGAACGCCTGCGACTTCGGCGACCTGCTGCTCCACATGCTCACGGTCCTGCGCACGCATCGCGACGTGCTGGAACTGTACCAGCAGCGCTTCCGCTACATCATGGTCGACGAGTATCAGGACACCAACACCGTCCAGTATCTCTGGCTCCGGCTGCTCGCGCAAACCCGCAAGAACATCGCCTGCGTCGGCGACGACGACCAGTCGATCTATTCCTGGCGCGGCGCGCAGGTGGAGAACATCCTCAAGTTCGAGCAGGACTTCCCCGGCGCGACGGTGATCCGGCTCGAACAGAACTACCGCTCCACCCCGCATATCCTGGGCGCGGCGGGCGGGGTGATCGCGCACAATTCGGGCCGGCTCGGCAAGACGCTGTGGACCGAGCTGGACGCGGGCGACAAGGTCCGCGTGCTGGGCGTGTGGGACGGGCCGGAGGAGGCGCGGCGCGTCGGCGACGAGATCGAGGCGGCGAGGCGGGACGGCGCGTCGCTCGACGACGTCGCCATCCTGGTGCGCGCGCAGCACCAGACGCGCGAGTTCGAGGATCGGTTCATCGCGATCGGCCTGCCCTATCGCATCGTCGGCGGGTTCCGCTTCTACGAACGCGCCGAGATCCGCGACGCGCTCGCCTATCTGCGCGTCGTCAACCAGCCCGCCGACGACCTCGCCTTCGAGCGAATCGTAAACGTCCCCAAGCGCGGGCTAGGCGACAAGGCGATGGCCACCATTCACCGCGTCGCGCGCGCGTCCGGCTTGCCGCTGACCGCCGCCGCCGCGCGCCTGCTCGACACCGACGAGCTGGCCGGCGCCGCGCGCAAGTCCCTCGGCCGTCTGGTCGGCGACATCGCCCGCTGGCGTGACATGGCCGGCGCGCTGCCCCACCCCGAGCTCGCCCGCCAGCTGCTCGACGAGAGCGGCTATACCGCGATGTGGCAGGCGGAGAAGTCGGCGGAGGCGGCAGGCCGGCTGGAGAACCTGTCCGAGCTGGTCCGCGCGATGGAGGAGTACGACACGCTCGGCGCGTTCCTGGAGCACGTCTCGCTGGTGATGGAGCGCGAGGGCGGCGAGCGCGTCCCCGAGGTCACGATCATGACCATCCACGCCGCCAAGGGGCTGGAGTTCGGCACCGTCTTCCTGGTCGGCTGGGAGGAGGGCCTGTTCCCCTCGCAGCGCGCGATGGACGAGGGCGGCACCCGCGCGCTGGAGGAGGAGCGCCGGCTGGCGTACGTCGCGATCACCCGCGCGCGCCGCCGCGCCACCATCCTCCACGCCGCCAACCGCCGCATCTATGGCCAATGGACCTCGTCGCTGCCCAGCCGCTTCGTCGGCGAGCTGCCCGCCGACCATATCGAGGCTGAGACCACGATGACCGGCGGCGCGTCGCTGTGGCAGGCGAACTGGAGCGAGCACGCCGACCCCTTCGCCGACGTCGCGCGCGGCACCGGC
>NZ_CAHJWX010000408.1 GCF_903643065.1 Sphingomonas bacterium
GGCCGCGGACGGGGCCGAGATAAAAATTATGCTGGATTAGTCCGGACCCCCGAACCCGGCGGGGGTTCGGACGTTATGGGGCTCGGTTCCACCTGTCAGAAGCGGAGTTCGCCATGCCGGTTTATCTGAAGCTCGGAAGCATCAAGGGTGCCGCCACGTCGAGCCAGTACAAGGACTGGATCGAGATCGATGCCTTCAGCTGGGGCTTTTCCGTGGCCGTCCAGACGACCTCGGGATCGACGGGCAACCGCGTCTCGTCGGGCAAGGTGACGCCGGGTGATCTGCACATCACCAAGAAGCAGGACGATTCCACCACGCAGGTGATGATGCAGTCGCTGCAGGGCAAGAACACCGATTCGGCGACGCTGGCCGTGACCCGCCAGTCGACCGACGGCGGCGAGCAGAAATACATGGAGTATGTGATGACCAACGTCATCTGCTCCTCCTTCACGACCTCGGGCCAGTCCGCGGGCGGTACGCAGCCGGCCGAGAACATCACGCTCAACTTCACCAAGCTGGAGCTCAACCAGTTCGTGATGGACGCGAGCGGACAGCCGCGGGCGATGCGCGGCGGCGTCGACTTCACGCAGAACACCACCACCTGACGCGCCGCCGGCCGCGTCATGCCCGCCCAGGCCGAGGCCTGGGCGGTCTCCTTCTTCGTTGATCTGGTCGGGGGCTCGCGTTGGCCCGGTTCTCAAATCGATTCCTGCATCTCGACGAAGCGCCGGTCGACGTGGACGATTGTCGCCTGTTCCGGATGGAAGGCGTCGAATGTCTGAGCGAGCCGTTCTCCTTCGACCTGACCGTCCGGTCGCAGGGCGAGGTGCCGCCGGCCGACGCGTGGATCGGCGCGTCGATCTCGTTCAGCTTCGGCAGCGTCGACGGCTCCGAGCGCAAGGTCAACGGCCGCTGCGCCTCCTTCCGCCATCTGTATCAGAAGGATCGCTACACGGAGTTCATGCTTCGGATCACGCCTGCCTTCGACGCGCTGAAACTGACGACCGATCGCCGCATCTTCAACAATCAGAGCGGCAAACAGGTGATCGAGGCGATCCTGGGCGAGCACCGGATCAGCTTCGACGATTCCAACTACGGCTCGTCCGCCAGGAAGGCCTATATCGTCCAGCATGACGAGAGCGACTTCGATCTCGTCAGCCGGCTGATGGAGGACGAGGGCGTCTTCTACTATTTCAGATATGACGAGGCCGCCGCACCGTTCAAGCACCGCATGGTGCTGGCGGGTAGCCCGTCGGGTTATTACGACGGCGATCCGTTCGACCTGGCCTTTCGCCGCGATCATCTGGAGCGCGGGCTGAGCGACCTGCGCATGGAATATCAGGGCGCCCCCGCGAAAGTGGTCACGCACGATTACAATTTCCGGCAGCCGGGCGAACTGACGCCGGTCACCTCACCCAGCAAGGTGGCCTGGGCGGAGAAGTCGGGGCAGGTGTTCCACTATGCCGCCGGCTATCAGGACGCCGGCGCCGGACAGGGGCGAGCGGACCTGCGCGCGCAGGGGACGGAGAGCGGCGCGGTCACCATGCACGGCGAGGGCAGCTACGCCGCCTTCGCGCCGGGCGCGCGGTTCAACGTCCCCGACCAGCGGCTGCAGCCGGTGGAGCGACGGATCGTGGTGCACTGCGTCAACCACTCCGCCTTCGATCCCTATGCCGGCGACGAGGGCCAGCCCTTCTACCACCAGCGGTTCCGCGCGCATCCGAGCGCGCAGACCTATCGTCCGCCCACCGCCACGCCCAAGCCACAGCCGGGCGGACCGCAGACCGCGGTGGTGCTCGACCAGAACGACCCGGAGGGGCTCGGCCGCGTCAAGGTGCGGTTCCATTGGGACCATAGCGGCCATTCGACCTGCTGGGTACGCGTGCTCCAGCAATGGGCGGGCGACCTGTCGACCGGCGCGCAGTGGGTCCCCCGGCCGGGGGCGGAGGTGCTGGTCGGCTTCATCGAGAACCGGGTCGACCTGCCCTACCTGATGGGCTGCTTCTACAACGGCAAGCAGAAGCCGGTGTTCGACCTGCCCGCGAACCTGACCCAATCGGGCTGGCGCACCAACGGGCCGGGCGGCAAGGCGCACCACCTCCTGTTCGAGGACAAGGCCGGCAAGGAGGGGATCGACCTCGCCTCGGGCTGGGACTTCACGCGCGAGATCGCGCATGACGAGACGGCGACGATCACCAACGCGCAGGTGGTGAACGCCAGGACGATCACGCTTAACGCCACCGACCGGATCACGCTGATCGTCAAGGGCAGCGAGATCGTCATCACCGGCGACGGCATCTGGCTCAACGGCGGCAAGATCAATCTGAACGGCGATCGCGCGCCCCCGCCGCCGCGCGCATGAAAGCCGTTACGCAGCCGGAACCAGAGCGCCGAGCCGAACGTCTATCGGCGGGTGCTGGCGAGAGGGCGGGAGCGACGATGCGGCGGGGCGGAAGCGGATGGCATGGAGGCGCGCGGTGCTGCGCCTGAGGCTGTTTCGCAAGGACCACCCCGGCCAGCAGATCGACTCGCGGCCGCTCGACGAGGGCGAGATCGTGATCGGGCGCGACGCCAAGTGCGACTGGCCGATCGCCGACCCCGAGCGCGGCATCTCGCGCCGCCACCTGACGGTCGCCAATCGCGGCGGGCTGGTGACGCTGCGCGACACCAGCTCGAACGGCGTCTTCGTGGGCGACCGGCGCGAGCGGGTGCAGCAGGACCGCGCGGTGCCGATCGATCGCGGCGAGGCGATCCGGTTCGGCGGCTATCTGATGCTGCTGGAGGAGGACCGGCGCGAGGCGGCCGTGGCCGCGCCGGCGGCGTCGCCGTTCGACGGCCCGGCCGATCGCGA
>NZ_CAHJWX010000409.1 GCF_903643065.1 Sphingomonas bacterium
CGGCGCCGCGCCGCTGCCGGCGCTGCCGGGGATCGAGCGCGGCGCCTATGACCTGATCGCGGTGCTCGACGTGGTGGAGCATATCGCCGACGACGTCGCGGCGCTGGCGGCGATGCGCGAGCGGCTGGCGCCCGGCGGCGCGATCCTGATCACCGTGCCCGCGCACCCATGGATGTGGAGCGCGCACGACGTGGTGAACCACCATCACCGGCGCTACACCAAGGCGACGCTGCGCGCGGCGATCGCCGCCGCCGGCCTGCGCCCGGAACGGCTCGCATATTTCAACTCGCTGCTGTTCCCGCTCGCCGCCGGGGCGCGGTTGGCGGGCCGCCTGACCGGGCGCGAGGACAGCGACGACTCGCCGCCGCCGGGGCCGGTCAACGCGCTGTTCGAGCGCATCTTCCGGCTGGAGCGGCATCTGGTCGGGCGCGTGCCGATGGGGCCGGGGGTGAGCATCGTGACGCTGGCGCGATCAGCGGTGCCGTGAGGCAAGCCCCTCCCCTTCAGGGGAGGGGTTGGGGTGGGGCGTCGCCTCATACGCCGGCTCCGGTCGAGAGGCCCCACCCCCAGCCCCTCCCCTGAAGGGGAGGGGAGCAGTAGGCGACGTCACCCCCAGCGTCGCGCGGCCTCGCACCGGGCCGGCGATGTCGGCGACGATGTACAGCGGCCGCCGCTTCACCTCGACATAGATGCGGCCCAGATACTCGCCCAGCATGCCGAGCACGAACATCTGTGCGGCACTCAGCACCACGACGACGAGCATGGTCGAGGTCCAGCCCTGCACCGGCGAGCCCGCGAAATAGCCCCAGCCGATATAGAAGAGCAGCAGCAGCGAGACGCCCGCGAGCAGCACGGAAGCATGGCTGGCCCAACGCAGCGGCGCCGTCGAGAAGCCGGTCACCGCGTCAAAGGCGAGCCGCAGCATCTTGGCGAACGGATAGGAAGTCTCGCCCGCCGCGCGCTCCTGCCGGTCATAGGGGAAGGGGACCTGGCGAAAGCCGATCCAGGCGACCATGCCGCGGATGAAGCGCGCCTGCTCGCCCAGTGCCAGGAACGCGTCGAGCGCGCGCCGGGACATCAGCCGGAAATCACCGGTGTCGAGCGGGATCTCCGTGTCGGTCAGCCGATCGAGCAGCCGGTAGAAGATCGCGGCGGTCGCGCGCTTGAACACCGTCTCGCCCTGCCGGCGGCGGCGCACCGCGTAGACGACGTCCGCCTCCTGCTCGATCATGGCGGCGCGCATGTCGGCGAGCAGCTCGGGGGGGTCCTGCAGGTCCGCGTCGATGATCAGGATCTGCTCGCCGCCGCACAGGTCCAGCCCGGCGGTGAGCGCCAGCTGGTGGCCATGGTTGCGCGACAGGTTGACGCAGACGAGGTGCCCGTCGGTGTCCGCCAGCCGCCGCATCTCCGCCCAGGTCCGATCGCGGCTGCCGTCGTTGACCAGCACGATCTCGTGCGCGTCCCCCACCGCCGCCCGCGCCGCCGCCGACACGCGCGCGTGCAGCAAGGGCAGGCACGCCGCCTCGTTGTAGCAGGGGATCACGACGGAGAGCGCGGGCGCGGGCATTCCGGTGACGTAGCCGCGATTGCGGCTGGCCGGCAAATTAGCTAAGCAGGTTGGCTAAGGAGTCGGGCGATGGCGACGGTAACAGTGCACGAGGCGAAGACCCACCTGTCGAAGCTGATCGCGCGCGCGCTGGATGGCGAGGACGTGGTGATCGCGCGCGGCAAGGTGCCGACGGTCAAACTGGTGCCGGTCGAGCCGGCGCCGCCCCCGCGTCGCGTTCCGGGAAGCATGGCGGGACAGTTTACTTATGCACCGGACGTTTTCGATCCGGCGTCCGACGACGAACTGCGGGAGTGGGGACTGCTCTAGGTGGCGTTGCTGCTCGACACGCACGCGTTGCTCTGGTGGTTTGACTTGCCGCAAGCCATTGGGCGATCGGCGCGCGCGGGGATCGAGCAGGAACCAGGACCGGTGCTGGTGAGCAGCATCACGGCGTTCGAGATCGCGACCAGGCACGCGATTGGCAAGCTGTCGGGCGTCGAGCCGCTGCTGGCCGGTTTCGAGCATAAGCTTGGGAACGAAGGCTTTGGCCTGCTGCCGGTGGAGGTCCGTCATGCGCTCGCCGTCGCCAACCTGCCGCTGCATCATCGCGACCCGTTCGACCGGCTGTTGATCGCGCAGGCGCTGGTCGACGATCTGACGCTGGTCTCGAACGAGACGCTGTTCGACCGGTACGGCGTTCGCCGCCTGTGGTAGGCTAGACCCGCTCCACCGCGTGCACCGCGTCCGTCGCGCGGAGTGCCGCCATCAGGCGCATCAGTTGCGCCAGGTCGTGGACCTCGACATCGATGGTGTTGGTATGGAAGCGCGTGTCGCGCGTGTCGAGGCGCAGCGCGATGATGTTGGCCTTGTGCTGGCCGATCACGGTGGCGATGACGCCCAGCGCGCCGGGCTGGTTGCTGACCATCACCTCCAGCCGCGCGGTGGCGCCGTCCGCGCCGTCGCCCCAGGCGAGGTCGACCCAGTCGGTCTCGGCCGCCGAGCGCTCGGCCAGCTCGGCGAGCACGGCGCAGCCGTTCGCGTGCACCTCGATCCCGGCATCCGGGCGGCGCAGCCCGACGATGCGATCGCCGGGCACGGGGTGACAGCATCGGGCGAGGTCGAAGGCGACGCCCGGCGTCAGCCCCTTGATCGAGATCGCGCTGGCCTGTGGCGCGGCGACCGCGACGTCGGCGCCGGCCGAGCCGGGCATCAGCGCCTCCATCACCTGTCCGTCGGTGAGCGTCCGCCGGGCGATCGCGGCGAGCAGCGCCGCATCGTCGGGCAGCTTGAGCCGCCGG
>NZ_CAHJWX010000410.1 GCF_903643065.1 Sphingomonas bacterium
GCGGCGCGGGTGGCGGCGCACTGGCGCGCGGTCGGCCTGCCCCCGCCCCGGCTTACGGCAAACGGCGCGCGGCTTGTGGAGCACATGCGCCACGACAAGAAGGCGAGCGGCGGGCGCCTGCCCTTCCTGCTGGCGCGCGGGATCGGGCAGACCTATCTTGAGCCCGATGTCGACCTGGCCGATGTCGCGGCGTTCCTGGACGAGACGCGAGGCGCGGCAGGCGGGCCTCCGTTCGCCCCGAGCGACGTCGAGGGGTGAGCCTGTCTCCACGACGCTCGACTTGAACGGAAGAGTGATGCCCAACGGCGTGAAGAAGGCGAACCTGCCGACCAAGACCTGCCCCGCCTGTGGCCGGCCGTTCACCTGGCGCAAGAAGTGGGCGCGCGACTGGGATCAGGTGATCTACTGCTCGGACGCGTGCCGCAAGAAGCGGTAGCGCCGGCTTACCGTATCACGGGCACGCTCACGGCTTGCGCGCGTGCCACCGCGATCCGGGCCGAGAGGTCGCCGGCGACGAACGCATCGTACCATTGATCGCGTGCCGGTAGCCCACGGGCATGCGACAGCGCCTTGTTCTCATCGGCCGTGAGCGTCAGCAGGATGTAACCCCGATCGGCCATGCACTTGATCTCGGTCGCGGCGGCGAGTCGCGGCCCGCGCAGGTCGAAGGCATGGGCGATCGCCGCATCGGGGGTCGGGTTGTGAAGGCGCGGCACCGGCGACGTGGGGCCATTCACATAGGCGAGCACCTGCTTGACGCAGTCGTTCAGCTCGGTGTCCATGGTCGTGGCGGCAACGGGCGCGTCCTTGACATAGACGCGCTGCGTCGCCGCCGACACCGTCTCCGGTGCTGCCAACCCGATCAAGCCGATCAACAACGACATCGTTCGCGTCATACCGCTCTCCCCAGCGTCCACGCCAGCCACGCCCAGCCGGCGATCATCACCAGCCCGCCGACCGGGGTGATCGGCCCCACCCAGCGCGGCGCGCCCTCCGCCAGCGCGTAGATCGAGCCGGCGAACAGCGCGGCGCCGATCACGAACGCCCAGGCGGGCCCGCGCGCGCCCAGCTGCATCGCGAGGAGCGCCGCGACCGCGTGGACGAGCTGATACTGCCCGCCCGTCTTGAGCAGCCCGGCGGCGTGGTCGGACGCGCCATGCGCCCCGAACGCCCCCGCCCCGATCGCCAGCGCGCCGCTCAGCGCCGCGAGGATACCCAGCCAGTTCATCGCCATCCCCATCGCGCCAGCACCGCCGGCCCCGCCACGACGAGCAACGCCGCGGCGACCGCGACGGCGGCCATCCCCATCAACAGCACCGCGCCGGCCGCCATGTCCTTGATCACCTTGATCTCCGGGTGGATCGCCGGATGCAGCAGATCGATCAGGCCCTCCAGCGCCGAGTTGATCAGCTCGAAGCCCATCACCAGCGCCGCCACCAGCGCGATCAGCGCCCACCAGACCGGCGCGGGCCGGAGCAGCAGCAGCGCCGCCAGCGCACCCAGCGCGAACCAGCCATGCGCGCGGAACGACCGCTCGCGCCGCCAGCCCTCACGCAGCCCGGCCGTCGCGAAGCGCATGCGGTGGAGCCAGTGGCGCCCTTTCATGCGCCTTCCCGCTCGCCCTGGCGTTCGCCTTGGCGCGGCACCATGTCGCGCGCGGCGCGCAGGTCGCCCGTCGCGACCTGGACGCGCAGCCGCTCGCGGTCGGTGCGGCGATAGCGGTCCTCCGCGCGATCGATGTCCGGCCCGTCGACGCCCAGCGAGTCCATCGCCCGCCTGGCCATCTGCACCGCCGATTCGAGCACCTCGCGCGTCGCATATTCGATCGGCGCGCCGGCGAGCCTGATCACCGCGCGGCGATCATAGGCGCGCACGAACAGCGTCGCCTTCGGGAACGCCTCCGCGACCCCCGCCAGCAGCGCCGCGTCGAGCTGGTCCCCGTCGAGGCAGAACAGGATCAGCGCCGCGTCCGCCCCGCCCGCCTGGCGCAGCAGGTCGAGCCGGGTGCCGTCGCCATAATAGACCTTGGCGCCGAACTCGCCGGCGACGTCGATCATCTGCGTGTCCGTGTCGATCAGCGTCACCGGGATGTCCTGCGCGATCAGCATCTGCGCCACCGTCTGCCCGAACCGGCCATAGCCGACCACCAGCGCGCTGGCGCCGTCCGCCTGCGGGCCCTCGCGCGTCTCGTCGGGACGCGGCGGGGCCGCGCGGAAGCGGCGGGTGACGCTCATCAGGAACGGCGTGGTCGCCATCGACAGGGTGATGATCGCGCCGAACAGGCTGGCGGCCTGCGGCGCGACGAGCCCGCCGGCCTGCGCCTGCGCGAACAGGACGAAGCCGAACTCGCCGCCCTGGCTGAGCAGCAGCCCCAGCGCCAGCGCGGGGCGCCAGCCCATGCGCAGCGCGAGCGCGATGCCGAACACGATGCCCGCCTTCGCGGCGATCAGCGCCGCCGCCATGCCGACCACGAACAACGGCCGCTCGGCGATCGCATGCAGATCGAGCAGCATGCCGACCGAGAGGAAGAACAGGCCGATCAGCACCGAGCGGAACGGCTCCACGTCCGTCTCCAGCTCGTGCCGATAGGGGGTGTCGGCGAGCATCACCCCGGCGACGAACGCGCCCAGCGCGGGCGACAGGCCGAGGCTGGTCATCACCGCCGCCGCGCCCGCGACGGTGAACAGCGCGGCGAAGATGAACATCTCGCGCTCGCCCAGATGGCCGATCAGCCGGAACAGCGGCCGCAGCAGGAACCGCCCGGCCGCGATCAGCCCCGCCACCGCGCCGGCGCTGTAGAGCGCGAGCAGCCAGCCCGGCGGCGCGTGGGCGTCCGCCGGCGT
>NZ_CAHJWX010000411.1 GCF_903643065.1 Sphingomonas bacterium
AGGCCGCCGCGCGCTGGGTGGCGCGGAGCCCGGCGGCGCTCGGACTGACGGTGACGGGGCTGGTCACGATGGGCGACAGCGCGGGCGGCAACCTGGCGATCGTCGTGGCGGTCGACCTGCGGGACCGGCCGGCGGCGGTGCCGGTGCTGGTGCAGGCGCCGCTCTACCCGGCGACGGACATGGACGGCGCCTACCCGTCCTTCGAGCAATTCGCGGACGGGCATCTGCTGACGCGCGAATCGATGGACTGGTTCGCGGACTGCTACGCCGCCGACCTGCCGGATCAGCGCGCGTCGCCGCTGAAGGCCGAGCTCGCGGGGCTACCGCCGGCGGTGATCATGACGGCGGGGCTGGACCCGATCCGCGATCAGGGGCGCGCCTATGCGGCGGCGCTGGCGCGCGCGGGCGTGGCCGTGACGTTTCGCGAGGCGGCGGGCAACATCCACGGCTTCGTCACGCTGCGCCAAGCGGTGCCGTCGAGCGCGGGCGACGTGGCGGCGTTCCTGTCGGCGGTGCGGGCGGCGGTGACGGAGGCCGAGGGCGCGCGCGTGATGGCGCAGGCGGCGGGCTCGTGAGCCTTCCTTATCGCGCCGCCGCCGGGATCATGCTGCTCAACCGCGCGCGCCAGGTGTTCGTCGGCCAGCGGATCGATACCGCGCTCGAAGCCTGGCAGATGCCGCAGGGCGGGATCGATCCGGGCGAGGACGCGCTCGCCGCCGCGCTGCGCGAGCTGGAGGAGGAGACGGGCGTGCCGCCGGGCAAGGTCGAGCTGGTGGCGCAGGCGCCGGACGAGCTGCTCTACGACCTGCCGCCCGAGCTGGTCGGCAAGGTGTGGAAAGGCCGGTATCGCGGGCAGCGGCAGCGCTGGTTCCTGTTCCGGCTGACGGGCACCGACGCGGACGTGAACCTCGCCACGCCGCATCCGGAGTTCCGCGCCTGGCGATGGGCCGCGCCGGACGAACTGGACGCGCTGATCGTGCCGTTCAAGCGCCAGCTCTACGCGCAAGTGCTCGCCGCCTTCGCCGCCCATCTGTGACCTGCCGCGTCCGCCCGGCGACCGAGCGGGATCTGAAGCCGCTCTACGAGATGGCGAAGCTGACCGGCGGCGGCTTCACCAACCTGCCCGCCGACCGCTCGGCGCTGGCGCGCAAGCTCGCGCGCAGCCAGGCGGCGCTGGCGCGCGAGGGCGACGCGCGCGCGGACGAGCTGTTCGTGCTGGTGCTGGAGAAGGTCGCCACCGGCGAGGTGCGCGGCACGGGGCAGATCTTCACGGAGGTGGGCGGCGCCGAGCCGTTCTACTCGTATCGCCTGGGCGCGCTGACCCAGCACGCGCCGGCGCTGGGGCGGACCTTCCGCGCCGACATGTTGACGCTGGTGACGGACCTGGAGGGATCGACGGAGGTGGGCGGGCTGTTCCTCCACCCCGGCGAGCGGGCCGGCGGACTGGGGCTGCTGCTCGCCCGCGCGCGCTATCTGTTCATCGCCGAGCACCGGGCTCGGTTCGCCGACCGTATCCTGGCCGAGCTTCGCGGCGTGATCGACGAGGCGGGCGACTCGCCGTTCTGGGACGGGCTGGCGGGCCGGTTCTTCGGGATGGGCTTTGCGGAAGCCGACCGGTTCAACGCCGCCAACGGGCACGGCACGCTCGCCGGGCTGATGCCCCGCCACCCGATCTTCACCGCGATGCTGACCGACGGCGCGCGCGCCGCGATCGGGCGACCGCACCCATCGGGGCGCGCGGCGATGCGGATGCTGGAGGAGGAAGGCTTCGCGCACGATCGCTATGTCGACATTTTCGATGGCGGGCCGACGATGACGGCGCGGACCGATCAGGTCCGCTCGATCGCGCGGGCGCGCGTCGCGACCGTCGTCGCGGCCGACGCCGAGGAGGGCGTCGAGTCGGTGGTCGCGACCGGGCGGCTGGCGGCGTTCCGCTGCGCGCTGGCGTGCGTGGCGCCATGCGAGGGCGGCGTCGCGATCTCGGCGGCGGGCGCGGCGGCGTTGGGCCTGATGCCAGGCGATCGGGTGCGCCATGTGCCGCGCTGGGTGTCGGGTTAACTGACAGGTAACCACGACCGATCCCACCGAATTGGCGGTTTCGCGTGGGTGGCCCGGTCCTTGCTGCGGGTATGGGATGCTTGCTCGCCTCGCCCGCCTGTTCACGATCACGACCAAGTTCGAGGCGTTCCTCGTCATCTACGGCCTAGGGCTCGGCGCGGTGGAGCGCGGGGTGCACTATCTGGCGCAATATCCGGGGCTGGGTGGCGAGCTGCTGTTCGCGGCCTGTCCGCTCGGCGTGTTCATGGCGGGCGCGCGCATCCTCCATTCGGTGGAGGTCGCGGAGCGCTAGACACCAGTGCTAAACACCAACGCTAGACAGGCGCGGACGGTGGGACGATGAGCGGCGGGTGACGACCGATCCGGCCCTGGCGCGCGGCATCGCGGAGGCGGCGGGCGGGCTGCTGCTCGATCTGCGCGCAGGCGGCGAGCTGACGGGCCAGGCATTGGGGGATCGCGGTGACCGGCTGGCCGACGACCTGATCCTGGGCCGGCTGCGCGCCGCCCGGCCGGACGATTGCATCCTGTCGGAGGAAACGCTCGACGATCGCCGGCGCTGCGGCCGGCGGCGCGTGTGGATCGTCGATCCGCTGGACGGGACGCGCGACTATGCCGAAGGGCTCGACGGCTGGGCGGTGCATGTGGGGCTGGCGGTGGACGGCGTCGCGGTCGCGGGCGCGGTGGCGGTGCCGATGCTCCGCCGCGTCTGGGCGAGCGACGACCCGCCCGGCGCCCGCTTGGCCGCGACGTTGGCGATCACGCCCATGTCCGCCGCATGAAGCGC
>NZ_CAHJWX010000412.1 GCF_903643065.1 Sphingomonas bacterium
CCCGGTGCCCCGCGCCCGCGCCCGCGCCCGCTACCCGGCGCCGACTCAGCGCTGGTCTGGCTTCAGCTCCTGGACCGGATCGTCGCCTGAGGCCTTCGCCTCCTCCTCCGCCGAGCGTTCCAGCGCGACCTTGATCATCGCGGTCATCGGGTCGGCGAACATCAGGCCCAGCACGCCGAACAGCGCCGACAGCAGGATCTGCATCGACAGGGTCAGCGCCGGCGGCAGGTCCACCGTGCGCCTGGCGACGATCGGCACGACGACATAGCCGTCGAACGCCTGCACCACCGCCCAGGTGCCCAGCGCCCAGAAGCCGGTGTGCATGCCGCCCGAGAAGCCCACCGCGATCATCAGCGAGCCGGTGATGAAGGCGCCGATATTGGGGACGAACGCCATGATCCCGGCGATGATGCCCAGCACCAGCGACATCGGCACGCCGCCGATCATCAGGGCGATGCCCGTCATCACGCCCTCCGCCGCCATGCCGATCAGGCGCCCGGCGAGCAGGCGCCGCAGCGTGCCCCCCATCCGCTCGGTCGTCACCGCGAAGTTCTCGCGGCGGTCGGTGGGGATCATCCATTGCAGCCCGCGCTCATAGATGCGCGGCTCCATCGCGAAGAACACGCCCAGCACGACGATGAAGACTAAGGTGGTGAGCGCCCCCACCGCCGTGCCGACCCAGGTGGCGGCGCGCCCGAGCTGCGACGCCGCCTGCTTGATCAGCCCGCTGACGTCGCCGCCGGCCGGGACGAGACCCAGCTTCGACAGCTCGCCGGCCGCCTTGCCATATTGCTGCTGCACCGTGACCGCGAGCTGGCTGATCTGCTGCGTCACCTGGACGCCCAGCAGCGCGATCGTGCCGAGCAGGAAGGCGGTGACCCCCAGCACCACGATCAGCAACCGCCAGCCGCGCCCGATCGGGAGCACGCGCCCGAGCAGCCGGACGCCGCCGTCCAGCATCGCCGCGACCACCACGCCGCCGAAGATCATCAGCAGCGGCTCGGCCAGGATCACCGCGAGCGCCACCGCGCCGATCAGCCCGATCCACACCGCCGCGCGCGTCAGCTCGCGCCGCACGACCGGATCGCGCATCTCGTGGGGCGCGGCGACGCCGATCAGACTGGCGGGCGCCTCGCGCTGGTCCTCCGCCATCAATCGCGCCCGGCGTGGAGCGAGCCGCCCGCGCGGCCGCCGCGAAAGGCGGAGAACCAGGTCAGCGGGTTGAGCGTCGTGGTGCCGTCGAGCGAGAAGGTGATGAACTCCGCCCGGCCACCCAGATATTCGTACGGCACCGGGCCGCCCAGCCCCTGCTGATCGAGCCCGAAGCGGCTGTCGGCGGAGCGGTCGCGGTTGTCGCCCATCAGGAACACGTGTTTGGCGGGGATGCGCACCGGGCCGAAATCGTCGCCGATGCTGGGGCCCAGCTCGACCGTGTCGTAATGGCGGCCGTTGGGCAGCGTCTCCGTCACTACCGGCAGGTGGCAGACCGAGCCACCCGCGCCGGGCCGCAGCGCGCCGGGATAGTCGGTGCACGGGCTGTTCTGATCGACGGGCAGGTCGACATAATGCAGCGCCCCGCGCTTCACCGCGACGCCGTTGAGGAACACGGTGCCGCCGCGCACCTCCAGCGTGTCGCCCGGCAGGCCGATGACGCGCTTGATGTAATCGGCGCTGGTGCCCGGCGGGGTGACGATCACCACGTCGCCGCGCTCGGGCAACCGGCCGAGCAGCCGCCCGCCGATATGCGGCAGCGACACCGCCCAGCTCTCCTCCGGCTGGCGCAGCACGAGCGAGTCGAAGATCGCGACCGGGTTGGGGATGGTCGGCGACACGAAGCTCCAGCCATAGGCGAACTTGGTCACCACCAGCCGGTCGCCGACCTCCAGCCCGGGCAGCATCGATTCGGACGGGATATAGAAGGGCTTGGCGATGAAGGAATGGAAGCCGAGCACGACGAGCAGCAGCCAGAAGATGCCCTTGATCTCGCCCCACCAGTCGGTGCCGCGCCCCTTGGCGGAGGGGGCCGGCGCGGGCTCGGTCACGGGCGGTTCGGAAACGGCGTCGGACATCATCGGCCTTCGGGAAGCGCCTCGATCACCACGAACGCCTGCGCCCAGGGGTGATCGTCGGTGAGGGTCAGGTGGACTCGCGCGACGTGGCCGGGCGGGGTGATCGCGTCAAGCCTCGCCTGCGCGCCGCCGGTCAGCGCGAGCGCCGGCGCGCCGCCGGGCCCGTTGACGACACCGATGTCGCGCATGAACACGCCGCGCCGGAAGCCGGTCCCCACCGCCTTCGAGAACGCCTCCTTGGCGGCGAACCGCTTGGCGAGCGTGCCCGCCCTGGTGAACGGCCGCCGGTCCGCCCGCGCGCGCTCGACGGCGGTGAACACCCGCGCCTCGAACCGCTCGCCAAACCGCGCCAGCGACGCCGCGATACGCTCGATCGAGCAGAGATCGGAACCCAGGCCGAGGATCATGCCTAAAATCCTCCCCGGCACGGGGAGGGGGACCGCCGGCGAAGCCGGTGGTGGAGGGGGCCCGGCCACGGGCGCTGCGTTCGGGGCGTATCCCGTCCACCACGCCGCTTCGCGTTGCGGTCCGCCTCCCCACCCCGAGAAGGAGCGGGATCACCCACGCGCCGCCTCCATCGCGTCGCGCATCGCGCGCACCGCCGCCCCCAGCCCGACGAACAGCGCGTCGGCGATCAGCGCGTGCCCGATGTTCAGCTCGCGCACCTGCGGAATGGCGGCGATCGGCGCGACGTTGCCCACCGTCAGGCCGTGGCCGGCATGGACCTCGATCCCGTTCCTCGCCGCCAGCGCCGCCGCGTCCGCCAGCC
>NZ_CAHJWX010000413.1 GCF_903643065.1 Sphingomonas bacterium
CGATCCCGCCAGCGCGGCCGCGACCCGCGCCACCGCCGGACCATTGATCTGTCCAATCAGTTTGATCCGCTCGACCGGCGGCGCGGCGCCGAGAAGCATCAGCGTCGCCAGCGCGCGTCGGCATCGCATCGTGCTATCCCGCCTGCAGCGCCTTGGCGGCCATCATGGCCTGTTCGGCGCCGGTGTTGGGCACGACCTCGCCGGCGCGGTCGGTGATCGCCGGCCAGTTGGCGGCGATGCCCTCGGGGGAGAGGTCGTCGCCGGCGAGCAGCTTGCCGGGGGTGAGCGTGACATAGCAGGTGGCGGTGACGCCGGCGCCGCTGGCGACGATCTGGTTGGTGGGCGCGTCCTCGCTGACGAGGAACAGCGCGGCCGGAACCACCTTGGCAGGGTCGAACAGCTTGAAGGCCTCGGCGGGAAACAGGTCTTCGGTCATCCGCGTCCCGGCGGTCGGCGCCAGCGTGTTGACGCGGATGTTGTTCCTGGCGCCTTCGAGGTACAGCGTCTTGGTCAGGCCGGCGAGGCCCATCTTGGCGGCGCCGTAGTTCGCCTGGCCGAAATTGCCGAACAGACCGGTCGACGACGCGGTCATCAGCACGCGGCCGTAATTCTGCTCGCGGAACGTCTCCCAGCAAGCCTTGGTCGCGAACGCGCTCCCGAGCAGGTGGACACGCACGACGAACTCGAAATCGGCGGGGTCCATCTTGGCGAAGCTCTTGTCGCGCAGCACGCCCGCGTTGTTGACGAGGATGTGGACGCCGCCCCAGCGCTCCTTGGCGCGGGCGACGAGCTCCTGCATTTGGGCATAGTCGGCGACGCTGCCGCCGTCCGCCATCGCCTCGCCGCCGGCGGCCTCGATCTCCGCCACCACCGCCTGCGCCGCGTCCGACGCGCCGCCCGTGCCCGAACGGTCGCCGCCCAGATCGTTGACCACGACCCTCGCGCCGCGCCGCGCGAGTTCCAGCGCATATTGGCGACCCAGGCCGCCGCCGGCGCCGGTGACGATGGCGACGCGGCCGTCGAAGCGGATGGTCATGGGAAAAGGCGCTCCTCGCGGATGAGAAGCGCCCCCTCTACCGCCGTGGGTGCCGGGCGCAACCGCCCGGCGCCTGCGTCACTTCTTGTGGCGCGCCATCTTCTTGTGGCCACCCTTGTGCGCGTCAGAGGCCTGGAGACAGTCGTCATACTGGCCCGCCTTGCAGACCGGGTATTTGGCCAGCGGCGCCGGGGCCGGATAGGCCTGATCGGGCGACTGCGTCGGCTGGAAGGTCACGGTCGCGCCGGCGGGCGGCGGGCCGCTGCTGGGGGACGGCGCGGGCTGATAGCCGCCGGCAGGATCGGCGCCGGTGGGCGCGGCCGGGGTAGTCTGGCTGGCCGGCGCGGAGGTCGTATCCGATGGCGAGGTGGGCGCAGCGTCTTGTGCGCCGGTGCCGCTGTTATAAGTCTGCGTCGGCGTACCCTGCCCGCCATTGCTGTTGGGCGAACTGGTGCCGGAGGAGCCGGAGGTCTGGGCCAGCGCCGGGGCGGCGATCAAGGCGGCGGCGGCCAACAGGGTGAGCTTCATGGCGGCATTCTCCTTCATGGTTAGGAAATGTGTGTGCTGCCCGGCCCAACGTCCGCATCGCGCCTTTGTTTCGCTCCCGATCGGATCACTCGCTGGTGTCGAGCGCATAGCCGGCGGAGCGCACGGTGCGGATGATGTCGGCGCGCTCGCCGGTGTTGATCGCCTTGCGCAGCCGGCGGATGTGGACGTCCACCGTGCGCGCCTCGATGTCGCTGTCATGGCCCCAGACCGCGTCGAGCAGCCGCTCGCGCGAGAAGACGTGCGCCGGGTGTTCGAGGAAGTGCTTGAGCAGCCGATATTCGGTGGGGCCGAGCGGGACGGTCTCGCCGCCCCGACGCACCTTGTGGCCGACCGTGTCCATCTCGATGTCGGCATAGCTGAGCGTCTCGCCGGCGAGCGCTGGGCGGACGCGGCGCAGCACGGCGCCGACACGCGCGACCAGCTCGCGCGGGGAGAAGGGCTTGGTGACGTAATCGTCCGCGCCCGTCTCCAGCCCGCGCACGCGATCCTCCTCCTCGCCGCGCGCGGTGAGCATGATGATCGGCACGTTGGCGGTGTCGGCGCTGCGGCGCAGGCGGCGGCAGACCTCCAGCCCGGACAGGCCCTCCACCATCCAGTCCAGTAGCACGATGTCCGGCGTCTTCTCGCGCGCGAGCAGCAGCGCCTCCTCGCCATCGGCGGTGCGCGCGACGTCGAAATCCTCGCGCGTGAAATGCCAGGTCAGCAGCTCGGACAGCGCGGCGTCGTCCTCGACGAGCAGCATGCGGGCGCGGGGCATCAGAGGCTCCTCTTTAAACGGTCGCGGTCGGGCATGCGGGTGCCGGTCGCGGCGAAATAGACCATCTCGGCGACGTTGGTGGCGTGGTCGCCGATCCGTTCCAGGTTCTTGGCGACGAACAGCAGGTGCGCGACCTGACTGATCGTCTTGGGGTTCTCGACCATATAGGTGACGAGCGTGCGGAAGATGCTGTCATAGAAATCGTCCAGCGCCGGGTCGCTCTCCGCGACGCGCACGGCGGCGGCGGCGTCGCGCGCCGCAAAGGCGTCGAGCGCGTCGCGGACCATCGCCGACGCCATCCGCGCCATCGCGGGCAGCGTCGATACGGGCTCGATCCGCGTCTCGCTCTCGATCAGCGGCACGCGCTTGGCGATGTTCTTGGCATAATCGCCGATCCGCTCGACCACGGCGGCGATCTTGAGCGCGGCGACCACCTCGCGCAGGTCGTTGGCCATCGGCGCGCGCAGCGCGATGACGCGCACGGCGAGCCGCTCCA
>NZ_CAHJWX010000414.1 GCF_903643065.1 Sphingomonas bacterium
CGTGGCGCTCGCGGCGGTGCCGGCCGGCGCGCAGACACCGCAGCAGCCGCTGCCCAGCCAGCTGCCACCGACGCCGACCATCAACCTGCCGACGCCCACCACCGCGCCACCCGCGACCACCCGCGTCGACACGCGCGGCGCGCTGCCGGAGACGAGCTGTCCGTTCGGAGACTCGCCGATCCGCCTGAAGCTGGCGGCGGTGCGGTTCACGCGATCCGATGGCGGCGCGCTCGCGGCGGGCGTGGCCCGGTCCCTGTCGCGCGTCGCCACGCCCGGCGGCGATCAGGCGATCAAGGTCGTCTGCCAGCTGCGCGACGACGCCAACGCGGCGTTGCGGCGCGACGGCTGGTTGGCGTCGGTCCAGATCCCGGCGCAGTCGATCGACTCGGGCGAACTGCGGTTGCAGGTGGTCACCGCGCGGATCACCGACATCCGGGTGCACGGCACGCCCGGCCCGTATCGCAAGGGACTGGAGGCGCGGATCAGGGAGCTGCGCGGGCTCGATCCGCTCAACCAGCGCGACGCGGAACGCGCGCTGCTGCTGGCGGGCGACATCCCAGGGCTGAACGTGCAGCTGTCGCTGCGACCGGCGGGCACGGCGCCAGGCGACGTGATCGGTGACCTGTCGATCACCTACCGCCCGTTCGCCGTCCTGGGCAATGCGCAGAACTTCAACTCCCGGCAGCTGGGCCGCGAGACCGGTTACCTGCGCGGCGAGCTGTACGGGCTGACGGGGCTAAATGACGTCGCCTATCTCGGGGCGTCGAGCACGGCGGACGCCCGGGAACAGATCATCGTCCAGGGCGGCTATACGGTCGGGCTGGGCCTGTCCGGCCTGACGCTGGGGCCGCGCGTCATCTATGCCTGGTCCCGGCCCGACCTGGGGCTGCTCGACCTCAAGACCGACACGCTGATCGCGGGCTTCGACGCGACGCTGCCGCTCAAGCGGTCGCTCAACACCAACCTGCGCGCCGGCGTCGGCGTCGACTATGTCAACCAGACGACCAGGGTCTCGACGACGGCGAGCAACAGCGTGCCGCTGAACGCGGACAAGCTGCGGATCGTGTTCGCGCGCCTCTCCGGCGAGACCGGGCGGCGGCGGCTGGATGGCTCGATCCTCTACTCGATCAGCGGCAACGTCGAAGCGCGCAAGGGGCTGGGCATCTTTGGCGCGACGCCGGTCGGCGGCGTCTCCAGCGCCGGCGCGATCCCGTCGCGGCCCGACGGCGACAGCCGCGCGACCGTGTTGCGCGCCGATCTGGATGTCACGATCGGGCTGGACCGGATCTTCTCGCTGACGGCCAGCGCGCGGGGCCAGTATGCGAGCGACCCGCTGCTCAACTACGAGGAGTTCAGCCTCGGCAACCTCACGGTCGGGCGCGGCTACGATCCCGGGTCCAACAGCGGCGACCGGGCGATCGGCCTGCGGATCGAGCCGGCGGCCCGGCTGCCGTTGCGCCGATCCAATCTCGATGCCCAGCTGTTCGGCTTCTATGACGCGGTGGCGCTCACCAACCTCGATCGCGGGCAGCTGGAGGTCGATCGCCACCTGCGGTCCTATGGCGGCGGCGCGCGGCTGACCTTGTTCAACAGGCTGCTGTTCGAGGCGATCTATGCCCATCCGCTGGACCGGGCGCTCACGATCGACAAGGCGCCGCCGCCCGATCGCGTGCTCGTCTCGCTGACCGCCAAGTTCAACGCCCCCGCCCGCTGAGGCCTGCCTGTTCTTTCGGGATGATGCCATGATCCGCGCCCGTCACGCCCTGTTCCTCCGCCGCCGGCTGGCGCTGACGAGCGCGCTCGGGCTCAGCCTGGGCGTGGTCGGCGCACCCGCGACCGCGCAGGAGACGATCACGCCGACCGGACCCACGCTGCAGGCAGGGACGGTGACCTTCCGAGACAACGTCACGACGCTGACGCTGGCGGAGGGCGACGTGAACGGCGCCAGCCTGAACCTCGGCATCGACGTCGCCACCAGCAAGGCGATCGTCAACTGGCAGGGGTTCGACATCTCCCCGCTGGGAACGGTCGCCTTCACCAACTCCAGCGGCGGCAACGCGGCGATCCTCAACCGCGTCACCACCGCCGACGTGTCGCAGATCGCCGGCACCATGACCGGCCCGGCCAACCTGTCGGTGTGGGTGATCAACCCCAACGGCATCCTGTTCGGCAACGGCGCCGCGATCAACGTCGGCGGGCTGGTGGCG
Source organism: Sphingomonas bacterium (assembly GCF_903643065.1). Taxonomy (GTDB): domain Bacteria; phylum Pseudomonadota; class Alphaproteobacteria; order Sphingomonadales; family Sphingomonadaceae; genus Sphingomonas. The sequence continues at coordinate 2,208 of NZ_CAHJWX010000414.1, forward strand.
AGCACGCTCAACCTGGCGGACGACAACGCCTTCCTGACCACCGACAGCGTCCGATTCCAGGATGCCGCCAACACCGCCCGGATCGGGATGATCGACACGGGCGGGCCGGCGGCGATCAACACCAGCAACGGCCTGCTGGCGCTGATCGCGCCGCAGCTCGACCTGAACCTCAGCAGCAATGCCGGCACCGGCGCGACCGCCTTTGTCATCGCCACCGATGTCAGCATGACGACGTCGCCGGGCGGACCGCTATCGATCACGGTGAACGCGGGCACGCCGCTGGCGACGCACGCGATCCAGGGCGCGATCGTCGGCGACCGGGTGTACGCGCTGCTGACGCCGCAGGCGGCGGTGGACGCGCTGCTCGACCTGGGCGCGGCGACGGTCACCAACGCGACCGTATCGCCCAAGGGCGTGGTGGTGCTGGCCAACAACGCGTCGGCGGTGAGCGTGCCGCTCGGCGGCGGCGACAGCGACCTGCTGACCGGGCTCAACACCGCCGGTGCGGCGGGATCGGCGACGCTGGGGAGCGTGAGCCTGCTCGCCGCAGTGAACGGCGCCACGCCGTCGACGGGCGGGCTGCTGGCCGCCTATGCCGATGGCGGCACGATCGCGACGGCGGCGAC
>NZ_CAHJWX010000415.1 GCF_903643065.1 Sphingomonas bacterium
CGCCGTGCTGACCCCGGCGCCCGTCCCCGCGCCCGCGCCGTCCGCGCCGCGCCCGCAGCTCGACACACGACTCAGCTTCGATCGGTTCGTGGCGGGGCCCTGCAATCGCGTCGCGCTCAACGCCGCGCGCGCGCTCGCCGAACCGGGCGCGCCGCGTTTTAGCCCGTTATTCCTCCACGCCGCCACGGGCCTCGGCAAGACGCACCTGCTCCACGCGATCGGCCATGCCTTCCTGCGGCATCAGCCGGACGCGCAGGTGCTGTTCATGTCGGCCGAGCGGTTCATGTTCGACTTCGTCCAGGCGATGCGCGGGCGCGATACCTTCGCGTTCAAGCAGCGGCTGCGCGCGGCCGACCTGCTGATGATCGACGATCTCCAGTTCATCGCCGGCAAGGACGCGACGCAGGAGGAGTTCTTCCACACGGTCAACGAGGTGATGGCGGCGGGCAAGCGGCTCGCCATCGCCGCCGATCGGCATCCGCAGGCGCTGGACGGAGTGGAGCCGCGGCTCGTCTCGCGGCTGGGGATGGGGCTGATCGCCGATATCCGCGCGCCGGACGCGGACCTGCGCCACGCGATCGTGGCGCGCAAGGCGGACGATCTGGAGGCGATCGTGCCGGCCGACGTGCTGGACCTGTTGGCGAGCCGCATCACCGGCTCGATCCGCGAGCTGGAAGGCGCGCTCAACCGCGTCGTCGCCTATGCGCAGCTGACGGGCGACGCGGTGACGCTGGACTTCGCGACCGCGACGCTGGGCGATCAGCTGCGCGGGCACGCACGGCGCGTGACGATCGACGAAATCCAGAAGCTGGTCAGCCAGCATTTCGAGTTGAAGCCGCTCGATCTGGTCTCCGCCCGGCGCGCCCGCGCGGTCGCCCGCCCGCGCCAGATCGCGATGTACCTCGCCAAGCGCCTCACCACCCGCTCGCTGCCCGAGATCGGCCGCAAGTTCGGCGGGCGGGACCATTCGACGGTGATCCATGCGGTGCGCCGCGTCGAGCAGCTGCGCGACAGCGACCGGGACGTGGACAACGCCGTGCGGGTGCTGCTGCGGGAGTTGGAGGGGTGATCTGGCACTCACCGCTTGCGTCACCCTGAACTTGTTTCAGGGTCCAGGCGGGACGGCTCATGCCACGCGCCGTGCCCTCGATCGAACCGGCACGCGTGGATGCTGAAACAAGTTCAGCATGACGATGTGATCATACACCCGGAAGAAGTGGCTGTAGCTCGCGTAGTGCCGTTAACGACAGCGACTGGGACGTGGACGACGCCGTGCGGGTGTTGCTGCTGGAGCTGGAGGGGTGATCTGTTACTCACCGCTTGCGTCACCCTGAACTTGTTTCAGGGTCCATGCGGGACGGCTCGTCCCACGCGCCGTGCCCGCGATCAAACCGGCGCGCATGGATGCTGAAACAAGTTCAGCATGACGTTGGGATCATCCAGGCGGTACGGCTCGCCAGCGTTGTGTCCGTGATCGATCGGCGCGCGTGGATGCTGAAACAAGTTCAGCATGACGATGGCGTCATACCACTCGGAAATAGTAGCTGTAGCTGCGCGTCGCGCCGTTGACGACGACGCCGGCGATGCTGACGTCATAGATCGTGCCGGCCTGTAGCCCGGCCACCGCCCATTGCAGGTTGTTGGGCAGGCCATAGCCGACATTGTCGTAGCTCAGCTTGGAGACGGCCATCGCGCCGCCGCCCCGCTGCGTCACCGTCACCGTCGCGTTGGCGAAGTTCACGCTGCCATTGGCCGCGCTGTTCGCGTTGCCGCTCGCGATCACCTCGAACGAGAGTAGCGAGCCCAGGCTGAAATAGCGCGCCGGGTAATCCCCATACGGATAGGCGACATAGGCCGGCAACGTCCCGTTCGCGACGCCGGCGCCGGTCGTGCCGAACACCTTGAGCGCGGTGGCGTCGGCGCGGGTCTGCGTCGGCGAGGCGCCGATCACGCGGCCATAGGCGACCGCGCCCAGGAACGGGTACAGCAGCCAGCGGCGATGCCCGACGCTGTCGACGACGAGGTTGTTGATCTCGGTCAGCCAGCCGGCGAGCACCTGATCCTCGCTGATCACGCCCAGCCCGTTGCCGAAGCCTCCATAAAGGTTGCTCTGTCCCGACACCGCCGCGCCGGTGGCGGTGTAGCATCTCCACGTCGTCGGCGGCGTATGGCTGAGCGTGTCGTTCGCCGCCTGCATCAGCGCCGATGCCTGCGCCCCCGCCTCGTCGGCGGCGGAATAGGTGACGGCGGGCAGGCCATGGAGCGCGCGGATCGCGTTCAGGTCTTGGAGCAGCGTCGCGGTGGTGCTGGCCGCGAGCTGGCCGGGGGTGCAGTTCGCGATGCTCGGCTCGGTCGTGTAGAGCGCGGCGGCCTGCGCGGTGAAGCCGCTCGGGGTCGCGGTCGGCGCCGCCGTGGTGCCGCTCGCCGGCGTGGGGGTCGGTGTCGGCGTGGGTGTGGGTGTGGGCGTCGCAGTCGGCGTAGGGGTGGGTGTCGCGGTGGGCGTGGGTGTCGGCGTGGGCGTCGTCACCACCGCGACCGCGCCGACGCCGTCGGACGAGCCGCTGCCGCCACCGCAGCCGGCGACGAGGGGCAGCAATGACCAGGCAAGCCAGCGTTTCATGCGGCCGATGTTGCCCGCCAACCCTTAACCGTCGATAAATGCCGGGTCGGCCGCAACGGCGAGCCGTTATACCTGCAAGCCCAGCGCCCGTTGCGCCGCCAGCAGCGTCGGCGCGGCCAGGCTCCGGGCCCGCTCGGCCCCGTTCATCAGGATCGCCGCCACGCCCGCCCGATCGTCGAGCAGTGACGCCAGCCGCGCACGGATCGGCGCC
>NZ_CAHJWX010000416.1 GCF_903643065.1 Sphingomonas bacterium
GCCGGGTTCGAGCGGCCCTATGGCTGGGCCTGGCTGCTGGCGCTCCACGCGGAGGCGGCGCGCCACGACGCCGGCTGGGTCGATGCGCTGGCGCCGCTCGCCGCCGCCTTTGCCGCGCGATTCGCGGAACACCTTCCCAAGCTCACCTACCCGATCCGCACGGGCACCCACGCCAACACCGCCTTCGCGCTGGTCCATGCGCGGGATTGGGCAGCCGGGCGCGATCCTGCCCTCGCCGCGCTGATCGCCGATCGCGCCCGCGCCTGGTTCGGTGCCGATCGCGGCTGCCAGGCGTGGGAGCCGTCGGGCGAGGACTTCCTGTCGCCCGCGCTCGCGGAGGCGCTGCTGATGAGCCGCGTCCTGCCGCCCCGTGAGTTCGCCACCTGGTTCGACGGCTTCCTCCCCGACCTGCCACGCGCCGAGCCCGCGACGCTGTTCCGCCCGGCAATCGTGTCGGATCGGCGCGACGGCAGGATCGCGCATCTCGACGGCCTCAACCTCAGCCGCGCCTGGTGCTGGCGCTCGATCGCCGCCGCGCTCGGTCCCGCGCACCCGGCGGCGGCGGCGATGCTGGACGCGGCCGACCGGCATCTCGCCGCCAGCCTGCCACATATCGACGACGACTATATGGGCGGCCACTGGCTGGCGACGTTCGCGCTGCTGGCCACGGCGGGGGCCGATACGCGGGATCAGGGCGCGCGCGACGCCTCCTGCTGACGCCGCGCGATCGCGGCCTCCAGCGGCACGGCATAGGCCGAGCTCCACAGCGTGTCATGCATCCGCCCGATCCGGTCCGCCAGCCCCGCGTCACGGAACACCAGCTCGACATTGCGCGAGCTGTCCAGGTATCCGCCTTCCCAATTGCTGGTGCCGACCCAGCCGACGCGTCCGTCGATCGCCATCGCCTTGGTATGGACCACCCGGGCGAAGGGAATCGGCCCCTCCGCCGCCGGCGGGATGGTCGCGACCCTGATCGCCACGTTGGGCACCGCCGCCAGGCTGCGCAGCCACGGCGTCTTCGCGGGCGTCACGTCCCAATCGGCGACGAGCAGTTCGATCGTCACCCCGCGCGCGGCCGCCGCGCGGAGCGCGGCGTCGATCACGCCGTAATAGCCGCGCTGCTGATCGAGCGGCGCATAGTCCATCACCGTGATCCGCGCATCGTGCCGCGCCTCGCCGAGCAGCCTGACCAGCTCGGCCTGCGAGTCGCCGACGCCCGGCGGGTTGAACGCGTTGGGGCTCGCGACCAGCGTCGCGGGACCGGCATCGTCGGCCAGCACCTCGCCAGTGTTGGTCGGCGCGACCTGTCCGCCGGCGGCGAGCGTCGCCTGCGCCGCCCAGTCCTGCGCGAAGATGGCGGCGAGCTGCCCGGCGACGCGCGGGTCATCGATCCGGACGCCGGTCTCGTCGATATGCTCCAGGCTGCGCCAGTCGAAGTTCTGACTGCCCAGATAGCCGCTGGTGCCGTCGATCACGACGAACTTGGCATGGATGATGCCGGTGCCGGTCAGCCCGGCGAACGCCAGCGTGCGGAACTGGAGGCCGGGGATCGCCCGCAGCCGGGCGATCGTCGGGTCGTCCGACATGGCGACGCCCTTGCCTTCTATCAGGAAGCGGATCGCGACGCCGCGCCGCGCCGCGCGATCCATGCATCCGATCACCCGGTCGAGCCGCGAGCCGGTCTTGCCGGCGACATAGAATTGCTCGAAATCGGCCTAGCGCCGGGCCCGATCCAGCAGCGCGCACCACGTCGTCGCCGCGTCCGGCAGGTCCGGCGTGGCAAGCGTGGTCGCGGACGGCGCGTCGTGGACCAGCGCGAAGCCGGCCAGCGGCCCGGCCGCCAGCAGCAGAGAAAGGATCACGAGTGCTCCTCCGATCAGCGCGCCGGCGCGACGCCAAGCTGATCGAACAGGAACATCAGCTGGTCCGTCTGTTCGGCGATGCGGTCGTCCACCGACGAGCCGATGCCATGGCCCGAGGTCTGCGAGGTGCGCAGCAGGATCGGGCGATCGGCCGCGCCCTGCGCCGCCTGGAGCGCGGCGGCGAACTTGCGCGACTGGAGCGGATTGACGCGGCCGTCGTTCGCGCCGGTCAGCATCAGCACCGCCGGATAGGCCGTGCCCGGCACGACATGGTGATAGGGCGAATAGGCGTAGATCGCGCGGAGCTGCGCCGGATCGGTCACCGAGCCATATTCGGTGACGTTGAACGCGCCGTTCGGGTCCTGCTCGCTACGGACCATGTCGTACAGGCCGACCGCCGACACCACCGCCCGCGCCAGCGCCGGATGCTGGGTCAGCGTCGCGCCCATCAACAGGCCGCCATTCGACCCGCCCATCACCGCGAGCCGCGCGTGGCTGGTGAAGCCGCGCGCAACCAGCGCGTCGGCGACGGCGGTGAAGTCGTCGAACACGTTCTGCTTGTGCTCCAACATGCCGTCGCGATGCCAGCCGTCGCCATATTCGCCGCCGCCGCGCAGGTTGGCGATCACATAGACCCCGCCCGCCTCCAGCCACACGCGCCGCATCGCGCCGAGGAACGTCGGCGTCATGCTGATCCCATAGCCGCCATAGCCATAGAGCAGCGTCGGGTTGCGCCCGTCCAGCTGCGTGCCCCGGCGCGCGATCACCGTGTACGGCACGCGCGTCCCGTCCTTTGACGTCGCGACGGCGCGGGTGACGGTGCAGTCGGCGAACGAGATGGGCGAGGTCACCGCGAGCGCGGTCGGGGTCGCCGCGCCGCGCGCCCCCGCCCAGCGCACGAACCGTGTCGGCTCGACATAGGTCGAGACCGACGCGAGCACGTCGCCGCCGGGGAGCGCCGCCA
>NZ_CAHJWX010000417.1 GCF_903643065.1 Sphingomonas bacterium
CCGGACCGCCGCGCCCAGCGCCGCCGCCATCAGCTGCGCGCCCAGGCAAACGCCCAGCGTCGGCCGCCCGGCCTCAAGGCGACGGGCGATCAGCGCGATCTCGGGCGCGAGCCAAGGGTACGCCGCCTGTTCATACACGCCCATCGGCCCACCCATCACGATCAGCAGGTCAGGCCCCAGCGGGTCGACGCGGGCGAGACAGGGCGTGCACGCCGCCACCCGCTCGATTGCATAGCCCGCCTCCTCCAGCGGCCGCCGATAGCCGGCGATGCCTTCGTGATCGACATGGCGGATAACGAGCGCGCGCTTCATGACACCATCGTATCGCCGGAGGATCATTCGAGTGGAAAGCAAAGCTACTTGCCTGGCAAGTCTTAGTCGCGCCCTGCGGCCCCGAAGGCCCGACGTGCCCGCGGCACTTGATCCATGCGCCCATGTAGGACCGCGACAATGCCGACGTTCCCGTCTTCGCGAATGCGCCAGTAGATCAGGTGGGACTCATATTCACTGACCCGCGCATCGGCGGAGACACGCTTGACCACGCGCGATGACGCGGTCTCTTCCGCGATCCCCCGAAACGTCGCGAACAGGCCGGAGATGTAGCGATCAGCCTGCCGCTCGTTCCAACGGCGGCGTGTGAAGTCATAGATTTCCGTCAGGTCCACCCAAGCGGTCGCCTCGACCGTTACTCCTCGCACGTCCGATACCGCTGCCTCATCTCGGACAGGAACGTCTCGGCATTCGCCTCGACGTAAGCGCCAGGCGGTTGCGCAAAGGCTTCCCGCAGATAGGCGAGGCGCTCGGGCGACATCTCGCAGGCGAGAGCGTCGCGATCATTCCTGATCAGGTCACGGAGATAGTCGCCCGCGTTGGCGTAACTTCCCTCCGCCACTTGCTCCGCCACGAAGCCGCTCATCTCCTCGTCCACCTCGAAGCTCAGCATCCTTCGATCCGCCATCGCTCAATCCCCCGTCAGGATGCGATCCACCAGCTGCTTCACCGTCGGCACGAAGCCGTTCGAGTAGAACGGGTCGCGCTTGAACTGATAGGCGGCGTGGCCGGCGAACATCAGGTTCTGCTCGATGTCGCCGCCATGCGCGATCTCCTGCAGCGTCTTCTGGATGCAGAAGGAGCGCGGGTCGGCAAGCCGGCCGGTGGAGTTGGTCTCCGTGTCCGCCCAGGACGAGAACAGGCATTGCGACAGGCAGCCCATGCAATCGGCCTGGTCCTTGCGAATCTCCGCCTTCTCGCCCGGCGACACGAACACCAGCGTGTTGTCCGGCGTCTTGAGCGCGTCGGTGAAGCCGTGGCCGAACCACTCGCGCGCGCGGAGCAGGTCGTTGCGCGTCACCCAGAAGTTTCGGCCCTTCACGCCGACGTCGAGCTGGAAGACGTGGTCGCCGGCTTCCTGCGTCGAGAAGGCGATCTGGCGTTCCGACCGCGCCTCCAGCGCGCGCAGGAACGGATTGCGGACGGCGGACGAGTAGAAGCCGGTGGGCGAGAAACGGTGAAGCAGCACCTCGCCTTCCTCGATCCGGGTCAGATGGTCCTTCCAGTCCTGCGGGATCGGGCTCTCGCGCGTCAGCAGCGGGCGGGTGCCGTATTGGAACGCGATCTGGCCCAGCTCGGGATTGTCGATCCACTCGTTCCAGTCGCGCAGATACCAGACGCCGCCCGCCATGATGATCGGCGTCTCGTCGGCGACCCCGCCCTCGCGCATCGTCTCGCGCAAAGCCTTCACCCGCGGATACGGGTCCTCGGGCCTGAGCGGATCCTCAGCGTTGGACAGGCCGTTATGCCCGCCCGCGAGCCACGGATCCTCGTAGACGACCGCGCCGAGGAGGTCCGCTACCTTGGAATAGGCACGTTTCCACAACGCGCGGAAGGCGCGGCCGGAGGAGACGATCGGCAGGTAGTTGACGCCATATTGCGCCGCGATCTCGCTCAGCTTGTAGGGCATGCCCGCGCCGCAGGTGACGCCCGCGACCAGCCCCCGGGTGCGTTCCAGCACGCCGTGGAGCACGCGCTGCGCGCCGCCCATCTCCCACAGCACGTTGATGTTGATCGCGCCCATGCCGCTGGCGATGTCGCGCGCGCGCTGCACCTGCTGCACGGCGCCGTCGATCGCGTACTGGATCAGCTCCTCGTGCCGCTCGCGCCGGGTGAGCGCGCGGTAGATCTGCGGAATGATCCTGCCATCGGGATCATAGCTGTCGGCGTTGACCGCCGACACGGTGCCGATGCCGCCCGCCGCCGCCCAGGCGCCGGCCGAGGCATGGTTGGTCGCGGCGACCCCCTTGCCGCCCTCGACCAGCGGCCAGACCTCCCGTCCCGCATAGGAAATGGGCCTGAGCCCCTTAAACCCGTTCATCGCCGCTCCCGGTCTGCACCTGGGGGGTACGTATAGCCTAAGCATCCGGACGCGCGAGGAAAACCTCGATCAACTCGCAAGCGCGCCGGGACGGCCGAGCGCGCCTTCGTACAGCGCGCGGTAGCGGTCGATCATCGCCGCCTCCTCATAGTCGGCCCGCGCCCTGGCCTGGTTGAGCCGGCCGAGATGGCGGCGGCCCTCCGGATGGCCGACCAGCGGCTGGAGCGCGTCGCGCAGGAACACCTCGTCATGCGCCGGCGCGACATAGGGCCGGTTCTCCGGCGCGATCATCGCCGCCACGTCGCCGACCGGGGTGGACGCGATCGGCAGCCCCGCCGCCATCGCCTCCACCACCGGCCGGGGGAACTGGTCGGACAGCGACGACACGCCCAGGATGTCGAACAGCCCGATGTACCGGTGCGGCTCGGGCAGGAAGCCCGGCAGGACGAGCC
>NZ_CAHJWX010000418.1 GCF_903643065.1 Sphingomonas bacterium
CGACCTGCCGCCGGAGATCCTCTCGCACCTCCCGCAGCCCGCCACCGCCGACGAAGCCCGCCCGATCATCGCCGCGTTCGAGGCTTAGGCGCTGTCTGCAATCAACGATGGTGGCCGCCGTCATGCTGAACGACGGCGACGTGCAAAACTGGTCGCGTCAGCCTTTAGAAGACGATCGCCCCGCCCGCGAGGAGACGCAGGTCCGGCGCGTCACGGTTGAGCCCGGCGCCGGCGAGCGCGTCGAGCTGCAGCCCGTGGCGCGGCTGCCACGCGATCGAGCCGGCGGCGAGCAGCGGGCGGGCATGGCCGGACGGATCGTGATCATGCTGCCATTGCAGCTCGGCGTTGACCGTCACCCGGTCCGACACGGCGATCGCCAGCCCGGCGACCTCGTTGGACAGGAAATGCCGGCCATCGCCATCCTCGTCCGGCTCGGCCGCGACCTCGTTGGTGAGCTGGACTTGGAGCTGGTCGGTCAGGTCGACGGTGACGGGCAGCACCGCGCCCGCGCCCCAGTCACCGCCGCCGATCGGCTGACGGCCGACCGGGATCGTGACGGAGGGCTCGATCGCGAAGGACAGGCCCTTGCCGTCGGGGTGGCGCAGATTCTGCCGGATGCCGATCTGGACGTCGCCGACGCCGTTCACCCGGTCGATCCCGCCGGCGATCTTGTCGCGCGCGCGGTCGTGCCCGAACGCGGTCCAGGCGACCTGCAGCTCCGCCGTGCGGGTCAGCCCGAACCGCGCCTGGAGATCGCCGATCAGCACCGTGTCCTCGCGTTGATCGGCGGAGTCGTCCTTCGTCCAGTCGCCCAGGCTCATCTCCAGCTGCACATGGCCCGGCTCGGTGGTGCAGCCCGATTCGCCGATCGACGGCCGGTTGGGGCAGAAACGGGGCCCGTCCTTGTCCTGTGCCAGCGCGGGGGTGGCGAGCAGGCCGGCGAACAGCAGGAAATGCTTCATCTCAGTCTCACCCAGGTCGGTGCGTGATCGCTCGCCCTCTCGCGGCCGCGATATTCCTTGTCGACGTCCGCGTCCGTCAGGCGGTCCGCCGCCTGCGGGCTGAGCAGCAGGTGATCGATCCGGAATCCCGCGTCGCGCGCCCACGCGCCGGCCTGATAGTCCCAAAAGGTCCAGGTGCCGCCCGTCGGATGACGCAGGCGCAGCGCGTCCGTCCAGCCCTGCGCCAGCAACCGCCGATAGGCGGCGCGGCTCTCGGGCTGCATCAACGCGTCCTCCTGCATGGCGCGGACCGAGAAGCTGTCGTCGTCGAACGGGATAACGTTGAAGTCGCCCGCGAGCACGGTCGGCCGCTCGGCCGCGAGCAGCGCGGCGGCGCGCGCGGCGAGGCGATCGAACCAGCGCAGCTTGTAATCGAACTTCGGGCCCGGACGCGGATTGCCGTTGGGCAGGTAGATCGACGCGACGACCAGCCCGTCCACCTCGACCTCCAGATAGCGGCTATGCTCGTCCTCCGGTTCGCCGGCGAGGCCGCGCGCGCGCTCGACCGGCGTGGCGCCCCTGGCGAGCACCGCGACGCCGTTGAAGCCCTTCTGCCCATGCCACAACGCGCCATAGCCGGCCGCCTCGATATCGGCGGCGGGGAAGGTGTCGTCCGAGCATTTCAGCTCCTGGAGACAGACGATGTCGGGCTGTTGCTCGGCCAGATACTCGACGAGGCGCGGCAGCCGCGCCTTGATGCCGTTGACGTTGTAGGTGACGAGCTTCACGCGAGCCGCCTAGCGCGGCGAGATCAGATCGAGAAGGAAGAACCGCAGCCGCAGCCGGACGCCGCCTGCGGATTGGTCACGCGAAACGCCGCGCCGCCCAGCGACTCGACGAAGTCGACGGACGCGCCGCGCACCAGATCGAGGCTGATCGGGTCGACGACGAGGCGCACCCCGTCCGTCTCCGCCAGCACGTCGTCCGGATCGGCGCCGTCCGCCAGCCCGAAGCGATAGGAAAAGCCCGAACAGCCGCCGCCATCGACCGCGAGGCGGAGGATGGCGGGCTTGCCCTGCTTGCCCGCGATCGTCGCAACGCGGGCGGCGGCGGCGGGGGTGAGGATGATGTCGGGCATGAGCGGGACGTAGGTCGGGGGGACCGTTCCTGCAATCCTCTCCCGTTGACGGGCAGCGTCGCGGCAAGGCTGCGCCTTGACGTCGGACGGGTTCCGCTCGAGCAGCTACGCTGCGTGCGTGCCGCCCGCGCTTAGTCCTGCGGCGCCGGTCCGTCGGTCGCGACCGGCACCGCGTGCACGGCGTCGCTGTTCATCGCGAGCAGGTAATCGCCCGAGGTCAGGAACGGCGCGGGGTTGACCGGGTGCCCGTCGATCCGGACCTCGTAATGAAGGTGCGGGCCGGTGGAGCGGCCGGTGGAGCCCATCAGCGCGATCAGCTGGCCGCGCGCGACGTGCGTGCCCGGCTCGACCAGGAACTTGGACAGATGGCCGTAGCGCGTCGCGATCCCCTTGCCGTGATCGATCTCCACCATGTTGCCATAGCCGCCCATCCGCTCGGCATGCGCGACCGTGCCGTCGGCGGTGGCATAGATCGGCGTGCCGACTGGGCCCGGGATGTCGACGCCCGCGTGAAAGCGCGCGGTGCCCAGGAACGGATCGGAGCGGATGCCGTAATTGCTGGTGAACTTGAGCGCGGTGACCGGCTGCACCGACGGGATGGCGATGCCGGCGGTGACGGGCGCGTCGAGCTTCTTCCAGGTCTGGAACAGCGCGCGGACCTGACCGTCGGTCGCCGCCGCCTCCACCGTGCGGGTCTCCACCGCCGCGGCCGCCGCCGGCGTCACCGCGCTGGTCGCC
>NZ_CAHJWX010000419.1 GCF_903643065.1 Sphingomonas bacterium
TGGGCGCCACCGCGCGCGCCGCCGTCGCGGCCGCCAAGGAAGCGGGCCAGTCCGAGCTGCAGAATCGGGGACTGACCGCGGACGCGGGGCGCGAGCAGGTCAAGACGCTGCTCGCCGGGCTGGGGCAGGTACTCTCCACCGCCGGCGGCGCCGCTGCCAAGGCGGGCGCGAGCGCGGCAAAGGGCTGAGATGCGCCGGGCGGGGTTCACGCCGGTGCTCCGCCCGGCTAGGACCATCGGCGCATGAGCAAGCTCCACCTCGTCTTCGGCGGCCGCGTCGCCGACCCGCGCGGCCTCGACTTCGTCGATCCGGGCCAGTTGGAGGTGGTCGGGATCTTCCCCGACTATGCCAGCGCCGAACAGGCCTGGCGCGGCGCGGCGCAGCGCACGGTGGACGATGCGGAAATGCGCTTCGTCGTCGTCCACCTGCACCGGCTGTTGGAGCCCGCGCTCAAGGGCTGAGCTACTCCGCCGCGATCCGTCGCTCGCGGGTCTCATCGTTCGCCGCCGTCGGCCCGGTCAGCGACGCCATCCCCTTGTCGGCCAGCACCAGCCCCATCAGCGCGTCGACCAGCGTCCCGCCCTGCCCCTGCTCGCCCGTGCTGATCTGCACGCGCGGCACGATATCGACCCCCGAGCGCTCCAGCGCCTCCGCCACACGCTCGACGATCTGGCGCGTGAGCTGGAATTGCGCGCCGCCCGACGCCGCGACCTGTCGCTCGATCGTGTCGGCGGTGGCGACGCCGACCTTGGCGATGCGCTCGGCCTCAGCGGCGGCGAGCGCCACCGTCTTCGCCGCCTCGCCCTCGCCGATGATGCGGATGCGGTCGCCCTCGGCGCGCGCGACCGTGCGGGTCTGTTCGGCCTCCTGCGTCGCGCGCTTGGCCGCGGCCTTGCCCTGATTCTCCTGCACCAGGATCGACAGCTCGGACTCGGTGATCGCGGTCTGCTGGTGCGCGCGCGCCTCCGCCTCGCGCAGCGACTTCTCGCCCTCGGCCGCGACCTTCTGCTTCTCGAAGGTGGCGACGCGCTCCTCGGCGATCTGGCGCTGGCGGAGCTGGTTGAGCACCTGCTCGATCTGCTCGCCGCCATTGCCGCCGGCGCGCGGCGTGCCGATCAGCACCTCCTGCAGCTCCAGATTATAATGCGAGAACTTGGCACGCATCTCGTCGCCGGCCTGTTCCTGGATATCCGACCGCTCCTGGAGCAGCTGGATCAGCGTCTTCTTCTGCGCGACGTTCTTGAAATAGGCGGACACCATCGGATCCAGCGTCTGCTCGACCAACTTCTTGATGTCGCCGAACCGCTGGATTACCAGCGGCGCCTTGCGATAATCGATATGCACCACCACCGACAGCGGCAGCGTCGGCTCGAACGCGTCGCGGGTGATCAGCGACACCTCCGACAGGTTCTCGTCCAGCTTGTGCTGGCCGGTGGTGGCGTGATCCCACTTCAGGATGAAGTTGGTGGTGGGCACGACCACGATCTTGCCGGCGTAGGTATTGAACGCGTACTTGCCCGGCAGCAGCGGGTCGGACCAGACGCCGCGCGTGCCGCGATCGACCAGTTCGCCGTGGCGATAGTCGACGCCCGACGTGTCGAGCCCCGCATCGCCGGTATAGCTGATGACGACGCCGACATGGCCGACCTCGATCGTGGTCTTGCCCACCTTCTCCACCGTCGCGAACAGCCGGTTGATGAAATAGCTGCCCTCCACCAGCACCTGTAGCTGGCGACCGCGCCGGCCACCCGCCGCGATGAAGCGTTCGGGATCCTGGAAGCTGTTGTGGAACGTCGCGGCGTCATCCTGATCCGTGCCGACCTGCGGCGCGATGATCTGGTCGGCGGTGAGCGCCGGGCCGTCATGCACCGTGACGATGCCGATCAGGTCGTCGGCGTCCTTCAGCACCACCGCCTGGAACCCGTCGCGCGACGCGATGACGGTCTTCATCTCGGCGAACAGGCCGGCGTCGTTCGCCTCCAGCATCAACCCGTGGATGCGATCGGACGTGATGATGACGAACTGCGCGAGGTTGATGGCATAGGTGCCCTCGCGCAGGATCGTGCGCTGGGGGCCCTTCTGCCCGCCATCCTCCAGGAAGCGGCGGACATCCAGGAAATCGGCCGAGCGCACGTTGGACGCCAGCGTCTGCGTCGGCCCGAGCGGCCGGCCATCGCGCGCGAACACATAGCCGATCTGCCCCTGCGGGATCGTCACCAGCGGCTGGAGGTGGATGCGATATTGGAAGGGCACGAAGAAATGATAGCCGCCGCGCAGCACCTCTGGCTGGAAGCCGGCCTCGCGCTGGAGCGCGATCAGCCCGCCGGGCACGGAGCCGTTGCGGCTCCACATCTTCTCGACGATCGCGACGCGGTTGTTGCCGACATAGCGGATCATCCGCGCGGCCGTGAACAGGACGAGCAGCACCAGCGCCACCGCAGCCGCGGCGCCGACCGGAACGATCTGGTACATGGGTAGAGGTTCCTCGCCGAGCGACGACAAGCCGTCATCCGGTCACGAGCTATTTACGCCCGTGCCGGTCGCTTCGCCAACGAAATCGCGCGCTGCTGCCTCATCGATCGTCGTCGTAGCGAGCCTGGAGATAGCGGACGACGGTCCGCGCGTCGCCCTCGTCCAGCCGGCCCCGCTCGTCCGCGATCGCCGCCACCGCCGCCGCGAGTCGCTCGACCGCCTCGACCGCCAGCGTCAGGACGGCGGGGCGGCGATCGGGCATCGCCGAGTCGAACGCGGCCGTGAAGGTGCGCGCGGCGGCGTCGAGATCGGCCGCGACCTGCTGGCAGCGCGGATCGCG
>NZ_CAHJWX010000420.1 GCF_903643065.1 Sphingomonas bacterium
GCAATCGGGACCGGCGGGCGGCGGAATGTCCATGCGGCCAGCGCCTTAGCGGGCGGCGGCCGTCCGTCCAGCGGCTTGACTTCGCGCGGCCTTCGCCATACCCGCCGGCGCCTCGCGATTTGGCCCCGCACTCCGGTGAAGCGGTGGCCCCGCGTCCGCTTGTCGGGCGTGGAGCGGTGACCGGAACCGACGTTGTCCGCCGATCGAAGGGAATATCCGATGTCCAAGCGCTCCAGCGCCAAGCACAAGCTCGACCGCCGTCTCGGCGAGAACATCTGGGGCCGGCCCAAGTCGCCGGTCAATAAGCGCGAATACGGCCCCGGCCAGCACGGCCAGCGCCGCAAGGGCAAGGTCTCCGATTTCGGTATCCAGCTGCGCGCCAAGCAGAAGCTCAAGGGCTATTACGGCGACGTCACCGAGAAGCAGTTCAAGGCGTCGTATATCGAGGCGTCGCGGATGAAGGGCGACACCGGCCAGAACCTGATCGGCCTGCTGGAGCAGCGGCTGGACATGATCGTCTATCGCGCCAAGTTCGCGCCGACGATCTTCGCCGCGCGCCAGCTGGTCAGCCACGGCCATGTCCGCGTCAACGGCGTCAAGTGCAACATCGCCTCGCGCCGCTGCTTCATCGGCGACGAGATCACGCTGGGCACCAAGGCGCAGGAGATGGCGCTGGTGCTGGAGGCGCGCAACCTGGCCGAGCGCGAGGTGCCCGACTATGTGGCGGCCGACGGCACCGCCAAGGTGACCTTCACGCGCGTGCCGCAACTCGACGAGGTGCCGTATCCGGTGAAGATGGAGCCCAATCTGGTCGTCGAGTTCTACTCGCGGTAGGTTTCGTCCTGCTCAGGATAATCCGTTCGTCCCGAGCGAAGTCGAGGGACCGAGCCTAGTACGGTGTCTCGACTTCGCTCGACACGAACGGGTCAGGGTTCAGTCTGAACAGGACAGCCCTACGTCCTGAGGCGGGGTAGCCGGGCCTGCGCCGCCGCGCGTCAGTTCAGCACCACCGTCACCGCGCGGCGGTTCTGCGCGTAGCTCGCGTCGTCGGAGCCGAGGGCCAGCGGGCGTTCCTTGCCGTAGCTGATCGTGGTCATCCGGCCGGTGTCGATGCCCCTGGTGGCGAGATAGTTCTTGGCGGCGTTGGCGCGGCGGTCGCCCAGCGCGAGGTTGTACTCGCGCGTGCCGCGCTCGTCGCAATGGCCCTCGATCGTGATGCGGACCCGCGGATAGCGCTGCAGCCACGCGACCTGCCCGTCGAGGATCGCGCGCGCGGCCGGATCGATGTCATATTGGTCGACGCCGAAATTGACCGTGTTCGACTGGACGGAGCGCGTGAAGTCCTCGTTCGAGCCGGGCCGGATCGCGCCGTCCGCCGGCGCTCCCGTTGCCACCGGGGCACCCTCGGCAGGCTCGGCAATCGGCGGCGGCGGCAGCTGCGCGGGGCGCTTCTTGGCGCAGCCGGCGACCGCGACCAGGGCGGTCGCGGCCAGCAACAAGTGGGTAGTCTTCATGGCGGTTCTCCCAGTATGCAAATTCATGGCCGGAGCGGTCCCCAGGCGGGGTCGGACCCGCCCAGCCCGCGCGGCGTGAGGATGCGGCGCTCGTTGACGCCCGTCAGGTCGACCGACCAGACCTCCGCCGTGCCCGTGTCGCCACGCCCGGAGCGGAAGAAGGTGACGACGCGGCCGTTGGGCGACCAGCTGGGGCCTTCGTCCTGCCAGTCATCGGTGAGCAGCTTCTCGCCCCCGCCCGACGGCGACATGATGCCGATGCGGAACGAGCCGGCCAGCCGCGTGAAGGCGATCAGGTCGCCGCGCGGGCTCCACACGGGCGTCGCGTAGCGACCGCCGCCGAAGCTGATGCGCTGCTGGTCGGAGCCGTCGGCGTTCATCACGTAGAGCTGCTGCCCGCCCGAACGGTCGCTCTCGAACACGATGCGGCGGCCGTCGGGCGAATAGCTGCCGCCGGTGTCGATGCCGGGCGAGGTGGTAAGCCGTTGCGGCGTCCCGCCCTCGCTCGACACTCGGTACAGGTCGGTGTTTCCCGCCGTCGCCATCGAATAAAGGATGAAGCGGCCATCGGGCGAGAAGCGTGGCGCGAAGGTGGTCGCGGCGTTGCTCGCCACCAGCCGCTGCCGCCCCGAACCGATGTCGTACACATAGATCGACGGCACGCGGCCGGCGTAGCTCATATATACGATCGACTGCTGGTTGGGCGCGAAGCGCGGGGTCAGCACGATCGACTGGCCGTTGGTGAGGAAGCGGTGGTTGGCGCCGTCCTGGTCCATGATCGCCAGCCGCTTGATCCGGTGCGCCTTGGGCCCGGCCTCGGACACATAGACGATGCGGCTGTCGAAATACGGGCCTTCGCCGGTCAGGCGCGCGTAGATCGAGTCGGCGCATTTGTGCCCCGCCCGGCGCCAGTCGGCGGGCGCGACGACGAAGCCCTGCCGCGCCAGCTCGATCTTGGCGAGCACGTCGTACAGGTAGCAGCCGACCGTCAGCGTGCCGTCGCCATTGGCGCGCACGAAGCCCTGGACGAGCGCCTGCGCGCCCGTGCCGCCCCAGTAATCGAACTGGGGCGCGTTGACCTCGGCGAAGGCGACGGGGTGGAGCTGGCCGGGCGACAGCGGCGTGAACAGGCCGGAGCCCTTGAGGTCGGCGGCGACGATGTCGGCCAGCTGCCGCCCGAGCGCGTCGGTGCCGCCGGCGGGCGTGTCGACGCTGGCGGCGGCGGGCATGACCGGGATCGCGATCGGCAACGGCGCGGAGATGCCGCCGGTGACGGACACTTCGAGCGGCGGG
>NZ_CAHJWX010000421.1 GCF_903643065.1 Sphingomonas bacterium
GCGCCGGCCGGCACCGCCGCGAGCGCCACGCCCAGCGCCCAACCGCCCCTCGCGCGGGCGTGCCGGCGGTATGTCCCCCGCATTGCGTTCCCCCTGATCGCCGACTCGCGCCGCGCCGCGGTCCCACCCGCGGCCTCGCCCAATCCGACTATTCCCCGGTGCCATACTACCGCGCGCACGGGGGCGAAGTCAATTTACCGAACAAGACGGCGGCCATGGCCGGAACCGGCCAGCGCCGTTGTCGCTTGACCGCCTCGACGCCGGCTGGTCTCGGTCGTGCACCCTCACGAAACGGAACGCCTTGGCCGATCTCGCCATCCTGTACGAACACCCGCTCTGGTTCGCGCCGCTGTTCGCCGCGCTGGAGCGCCGCGGCGTCGACCATGTCCGGCTCCGGCCGGACGGTGGCTGGGATCCGGCCGGCTCGCCGCCGCCCGCGCCGGTGATCCTCAATCGCATCGCGATGTCGTCCTTCCTGCGGGCGGGCGAACACCCGATCTTCCACGCGCAGGCGCTGCTCGATCACTGGGCCCGCGCCGGCGCCCGGGTGATCAACGACGCCGCCGTGATGGCGGTGGACGCGTCCAAGGCGCGCCAGCTGTCGCTGATCGCCGGGCTGGGCCTCGCCGTGCCGCGCACCCGGATCGTCCACCGCGCGGCCGACGTGCCGGTGGCGGCGGACGCGATCGGCTTCCCGCTGGTCGTCAAGGCCAATGTCGGCGGCTCGGGCGCCGGCATCGCGCGCTTCGACACCGCCGCCGAGCTGCGCCACGTGATCGCGGCGAACGGGCTGCCGACCAGCGTCGACGGCGTGCTGCTCGTCCAGGACTATGTGCCGCAGCGCGACGGCGCGATCATCCGGATCGAGACGCTCGACCGCCGCTTCCTGTATGCGATCGAGGTGGCGGGCGGCGGCGCGTTCGATCTCTGCCCCGCCGACGCCTGCGTCGCGGGCTCGGGTATCGCGATGCGCCAGGTCGAGCCCGCGCCGCCGCTGGTCGAGGCGGCCGAGGCGATCGCGCGCGCGACGGCGCTCGATGTCGGCGGCGTCGAGGTGATGATCGACGATCGCGACGGCGTGCCGCGCTTCTACGACATCAACGCGCTGTCGAACTTCGTCGCCAAGCCGCTGGATGTGCTGGGCTGGGACCCGCACGACCGGCTGGCCGATTACCTGATCGCCCGGATCGAGGAGGCACGCGGCTGATGCGTTATGGATACTGGATGCCGGTGTTCGGCGGCTGGCTGCGCAACGTGCCCGATGAGGGCATGGCGGCATCGTGGGCATATGCCAGGCAGCTCGCGCAGGATTCGGAACGCTGGGGCTATTCGCTCAGTCTGCTCGCCGAGCTGAACCTCAACGACATCAAGGGCGTCGACCAGCCCGCGCTCGATGCCTGGTCCACCGCCGCCGCGCTAGCCGCCGTCACCGAATCGCTGGAGCTGATGGTCGCCGTCCGCCCCAATTTCCATCACCCCGCGCTGTTCGCCAAGGCGGCGGCGAACATCGATCAGATCAGCGGTGGCCGCCTCGCGCTCAACGTCGTGTCGAGCTGGTGGGCGGACGAGGCCAGGCAATACGGCCTTCAGTTCGACCAGCATGACGATCGCTACGCGCGCACGGCCGAATGGCTGACCGTGGTCGACGGCCTGTGGTCGCAGGACCGGTTCAGCTTCGACGGGCGCTTCTACCGGACGGAGGACGCGATCTGCGCGCCCAAGCCCGCGCACCACCCGGTGATCTACGCCGGCGGCGAGAGCGACAAGGCCAAGGCGATGATCGCCGCGCAATGCGACGCCTATGTCATGCACGGCGACCCCGCCGCCGCGATCGCGCCCAAGATCGCCGACATGGCCACCCGGCGCGCGGCGCTGAACAAGCCGCCGATGCGATACGGCATGGCCGCCTACGCGATCGTCCGCGACTCGGAAGCCGAGGCCCGGCGCGAGCTGGCGCGGATCACCACCGTCAGCGAGCTGCCCGCCGGCTATGCCAATTTCGACCAATGGCTGTCGGGCACGCAATTGGAGCGCGAGCTGAAGATCCAGGAATACAGCGTCTCCAACCGTGGCCTGCGCCCCGACCTGGTCGGCACGCCCGAGCAGCTGAAGGAGCGGATCGCCGAATACGAGGCCGCCGGGCTCGACCTGCTGCTCCTGCAGATGAGCCCGCAGGCGGAGGAGATGGAACGGTTCGCGGCCCAGGTGATGGGCACCGCCTGATCGTTGGCGACCGGACGCTGTCCTACACGCGCGCGATGTGCTGAAACCGTGCGGTCGCCCGTGGGTGCCACGCTCTTTCTCTTGATGGGCGGCGCGAAAGGTCACGAATCCCACCTCACGGGCGTGACTTTCCGCGTCTGCACCCGATCTGCACGCCCATCGCCGCACCCGCTGCACCGGTCCGCGTCACCACGCGCCATGCTCCACGCCCCCATTGACGCGACGCCCGCGCTGACCATCCTGGCGCCGATGCCCCGCACCATCCTGGTGGTTGATGACGACCCGCATATCCGCGAGCTGCTCGTCTATGCGCTGGAAAAGGCGGGGCTCGCGACGCGCGAGGCCGCCGATGGCGAGGCCGCGCTCGCCAGCGTCGCCGCCGACCCGCCCGACCTGGTCGTGCTGGACATCAACATGCCGCGCCTGGACGGGCTGGAAGTCTGCCGCCGGCTGCGCGCGCCCAGCGCCGGCGGCAGCGACATGCCCGTCCTGTTCCTGTCGAGCCGCGACGACGAGATCGACCGCATCCTCGGCATCGAGCTGGGCGCCGACGATTACGTCACCAAGCCCTTCTCGCCA
>NZ_CAHJWX010000422.1 GCF_903643065.1 Sphingomonas bacterium
CGAGCACGATCAGCGTCGTCTCCGACGGAGCGGCCATCAGAAGCGCGGTCACCAGCGCCGCGCCGACCCGCGTGCCGCCGAGCCTCAGCAGCCCGCCCGTCACCAGCGCCTTCGCGGCCAGGACGAAGCCGACCGCGGCGAGCAGCGCGGGCCAGCGCGCGGCGATCACCGCCACGTCGACGCGCATCCCCACGGTGATGAGGAAGATGCCAAGCGCCAGCCCGCCGAACGGCGCGACGATCGCCTCCACCTCGCTGCCGTAATCGGTCTCCGCGATCAGCACGCCCGCCAGCAGCGCGCCCAGGATCGGCGACAGGCCGACCGCGGCGGTGGCCATGTTGGCGAGGATCACGACGAGCAGGCTGGCGGACAGGAACAGCTCCGGGCTCTTGGTGCGCGCGGCCTGCGCGAACATCGGCGGCAGCAGCCGGCGGCCCGCGAGCAGCATCGCCGCGACGACCGCGCCGCCCTTCGCCAGCGTGGCGCCGATCGCCGTCCAGCCGCCCGCCGAGCCGTGGGGAGCGATCGCGCCCAGCCCGAACAGGATCGGCACCAGCGCCAGGTCCTCGAACAGCAGCATGGCGAACGCGTTCCGTCCCACAGGGCCGCCGGTCCCGACGATCGGCAACACCAGCGCGGTGGAGGACAGCGCGAGCGCGAGGCCGAGGCCGAGCGACGCCTGCCACCCCCCGCCCGCGGCCCACAGGCCGGCGGCGAGCACGGCGGCGATCCCCAGCAGCTCGGCCGCGCCCAGCCCGAACACCTTGGCGCGCATCGTCCACAACCGCGCGAACGACAGCTCGAGCCCGGCGGAGAACAGCAGCAGCACGATGCCGAGCTCCGCGAACGGCTCGACCGCGTGCGGATCGGTGATGGTGACGTAGTAGAGCCACGGCGCGGAGGGCACGAACCGGCCTAGGCCCGCCGGCCCCGCCAGCACGCCGACGAGGATGAAGCCGATCACCGGGTTGACGCGCAGCCGCGCGAACGTCGGGATCACCAGCCCGGCCGCGCCCAGGATCACGAGCGCGTCGGAGAAACCGGTCGAATCGAGCGGGGAAGCCATGCCCTCCTTGTTCCGCGTCGCGGCGGCGGGCGCCACCCCCCTTGCAGGCGATCTGGAAGGCGATGCTGCGGGCGGCGAGCGGCGGCGCCGGCCATCGTCGGACGGTCGCGCGCCTGACCCCCGCCCCTCAGGCGGCGGCGTCCAGTCCGTAGGCGGTGTGCAGCACCCGGACCGCGAGTTCCGTCTCGTCCTCGTCGATCAGCACGCTGACCTTGATCTCGCTGGTGGAGATCGCCTGCACGTTGATGCCGCGCTGGCCCAGCGTCGTGAACATGGTGCTGGCGACGCCCGCGTGGCTGCGCATCCCGACGCCGACGACGCTGATCTTGGCGACCCGCGTGTCGTGGACCATCCGCTCGTAGCCGATCGCCGCCCGCCCCGCCTCCAGCACGTCGAGGCTGCGCGAAAGGTCCGCCGCCGGCACGGTGAACGTCACGTCCGTGGAGGCGGGCGTCGATCCGGTCGAATGCGCGATGTTCTGGATTATCATGTCGACGTTGATGCCGGCGTCCGCCAGCGGCGCGAAGATGCTGGCCACCGCGCCGGGCCGGTCGGGTACCTGGACCAGCGTGATCTTCGCCTCGTTCTTGTCGTGCGCGATGCCGGTGATGAGCTGGCGTTCCATGTCGTCGATCCCTTCCCCTAGTTCCTCCTCGCCCACGATCATCGTGCCGGGCAGCGTGTCCGCCATCGGCGCGTCGGGCGCGGTGAACGAGGACAGGACCTGCACGCGCACCCTCTCCTTCATCGCCAGGCCGACGGACCGCGTCTGGAGCACCTTCGCGCCGACCGACGCGAGTTCCAGCATCTCCTCGTAGGTCACGCGGGCGAGCTTGCGCGCGCGCGGCACGATGCGCGGATCGGTGGTGTAGACGCCGTCGACGTCCGTATAGATGTCGCAGCGGTCCGCGCGCATCGCCGCCGCGACCGCGACCGCGCTGGTGTCGGAGCCGCCGCGTCCCAGCGTCGTCACCCGGCCATCGGCCGTGCGCCCCTGAAAGCCCGGGATCACCGCCACCTCGCCCCTCGCCAGGCTCTCGTCGAGCGCGGCCATGTCGATCGCCTCGATGCGCGCGCGCGCGTGCGCGTCGGACGTCTGGACCGGCAACTGCCAGCCCAGCCACGAGCGCGCGGGCACGCCGATCGCCTGAAGCGCGATGGCGAGCAGCCCCGCCGTCACCTGTTCGCCCGCCGCGACGACGACGTCGTATTCGGCCGGGTCGTACAGCGGCGACGCCTCGCGGCAGAAGCCCACCAGCCGGTCGGTCTCCCCCGCCATCGCGGAGACGACGACCGCCACCTGCGCGCCCGCCGCCACTTCGCGCTTCACCCGGCCCGCGACCGAGCGGATGCGCTCGGTGCCGGCCATGGACGTGCCGCCGAACTTCATGACGATGCGAGAGGATGGGTGGAACGAAGGAACGAAGGAGGCCATCGGGGCGGGAAATGCCTTGCCGGATCGGGGGGCCGCCCTGATAGGAACGGGCCATGACGAGCGCAAGCGACGCGGTCCCGGTGTCCGCCACCACTCCCGACGCCACCCCCGACGCCACCATCGACGCGCGCGAGGCGGCGCATTTCGGGCGGCAGGCGGCGGACTGGTGGAACCCCGCGGGGTCGTCGGCGATGCTGCACCGGCTGAACCCGGTGCGCCTCGCCTTCCTGCGCGGCGCGGCGGACGCGCACTGGGGAAACGACGGGCGGGGCTTCCGGCCGCTCGCCGG
>NZ_CAHJWX010000423.1 GCF_903643065.1 Sphingomonas bacterium
AGCCGGCGCCCGCGCCCCAGCCCCGGGACGCGCGGTCGCCGCTCGCTCATGCCGCCGCCCTCGCCGCCTGCGGCAGCCGCCCGATCAGCTCGCGGGCGAGCGCGATATAGGCCTCCGACCCGCTGCACCGGTGATCGTAGATCAGCGCGGGCAGCCCGTGGCTCGGCGCCTCCGACAGGCGGACGTTGCGCGGGATCACCGTCTCGAACACCACCTTGCCCAGCACCGCGCGGACATCGGCCGCGACCTGATCGGTCAGTCGGTTGCGCCGGTCATACATCGTCAGCGCGACGCCCAAGATCGCCAGACCCGGATTGAACCGCGCCCGGATACGCTCGATCGTGCTGAGCAGCTGCGACAGTCCCTCCAGCGCAAAGAACTCGCATTGCAGCGGCACGAGCAGCCGGTCGGACGCGACCATCGCATTGATCGTCAGCAGCCCCAGCGAGGGCGGGCAGTCGATCAGCACCAGCTCCCACCGGGTTTTCGCCCGGTTCAGCGCCTCGTCCAGCCGATGCGTGCGCTGCGCAAACTCGACCAGCTCGACCTCCGCGCCCGACAGGTCGACCACCGCCGGGACGAGGTCGAGCCCCGGCACGCGCGTCGCCACCGCCGCCTCGTCCAGCGTCGCCTGGCCGATCAGCACGTCATAGCTCGATCGCTCGCGCGCATGCTGGCCGACGCCCAGTCCGGTCGAGGCATTGCCCTGCGGGTCGAGGTCGATCAGCAGCACGCGGCTGCCGGTCGCGGCCAGCGCGGTGGCGAGATTGATCGCGCTGGTCGTCTTGCCGACCCCGCCCTTCTGGTTGGCGATACCGATCACGATCATCGCGCGCGGACCTGCGTCGCGACGAGGATGGCGGAGTCGGCGGCGGTGACGCTTTGTTTCACGTGGAACACTCCGCACCAATGCTGCTCGGCCTCGGCGATCTGCGCCATCGTATCGCGTCCACGCGGCAGGAGCCAGAGGGTGTCGCGCGTGGCGACATGTCGGGCATCCGCGAACAAGGTCGCGACCGACGCGACCGCGCGCGCGGAGATCACCGCCACCGGCTCGCGCAACAGCTCGACCCGGCAGGCGCGGACACCGACGTGCGGTACTTCGAGCGCCTCGATGCAGTCGGCCAGGAACGCCGCGCGCCGGCGCCTCGGCTCCACGAGCAGCATCGGCGCCGGCCGGAGCAGGCCCACGACCAGACCGGGGAAACCGCCGCCGGTGCCGACATCCAGCCACTCGCCATCGGCCGGTGCCCCGTCGATCAGTTGCGCGGAGTCGACGATGTGACGTGACCAGATCGTCGCGACGGTCGACGGCGCGATCAGGTTCTGCCGCTCGTTCTCCGCCGCGACGAGCGTGGCGAACCGGTCGAGCCGATCGACACCTGCGCCGCCGAACTGCGCCGCTATCCAGTCCCGCGCCTCGTCCTCCGTCACGCGGCGACGCGACGGACGTGAAGCAGCAGCGCGGACAGCGCCGCCGGCGTGACGCCCCGCACCCGGCCGGCGGCGCCCAGTGTCTCCGGCCGCGCCGCTGACAGCCGCTCGACCATCTCGGCCGACAGCCCGGCGATGCGGCGGTAATCCAGATCGCCCGGCATCATCACCTGCTCATCCAGTCGCAGCCGGTTCAGCTCGGCATCCTGCCGATCCAGATAAGGCGCGTAGCGGCAGTCCTCCGCGATCTCCTCGGCGACCGGCAACTCGGCCAGCGCCGGCACGACCAGCGGCCATTCGACCAGCCGCAACCACTCGCGCGCGGGCCTTTGCTCGCCCGTCACGGTCGCACCACGCGCGCGGAGCGTCCCGGCGGTCACCGGCTGATCGAGCATCGCCTCCGCCCGTGCCCGCGCCGCGTCGCGCGCCAGCTGGTGCCGCGCCCGCGCCGACGATACGCATACCAGCGTGCGTGCCGTCGCGCCCAGCCGCGTCTCCGCATTGTCCGCGCGCAGCCGCAACCGGAACTCCGCCCGCGCGGTGAGCATCCGATAAGGCTCGCTCACCCCCTGCAGGATCAAATCGTCGATCATCACCCCCAAATAGCTGGTCGCCCGATCGAGCAGCAGCGGCGCGAGATCGCGGGCGTGCGCGGCGGCGTTGAGCCCCGCGACCAGCCCCTGCCCCGCCGCTTCCTCATAGCCGGTCGTGCCGTTGATCTGACCCGCGCAGAACAGTCCGGCGATCTCGCGATGCGCCAGCCGCCCGTCGAGCGCACGCGGATCGAGATGGTCATATTCGACCGCATAGCCCGGCGCGGTGATCGTCGCGCGCTCCAGCCCCGGGATCGTCGCCACCATCGCCACCTGGTCCGCCACCGCGAGCGAGGTCGACAGCCCGTTGGGATAGACGACCGGATCGTCCAGCCCCTCGGGTTCGAGGAACAGCTGATGACCATCGCGATCCGCGAACCGGCGGACCTTGTCTTCGATCGACGGGCAATAGCGCGGCCCCGTCCCCTCGATCGCGCCGGTGAGCAGCGGCGAGCGCCCCGACGCGCGGTCGATTACCGCATGCGTCGCCGCCGTCGTCCGCGTGATCGCGCAGGCGACCTGCGGCAGGCGAGGACCTGTCGTCAGCGGCGACATCGTCCAGGGCTCGGCATCGCTCGGCTGTTCGGTCAGCCGCGCCCAGTCGATGGTGCGGCCGTCAAGGCGCGGCGGCGTCCCCGTCTTGAGCCGGCCGAGCGTCAGTCCCAACGCGCGCAGCTGCTCGCCCAGCGCGGTCGCCGCCCGCTCGTCGACCCGCCCGCCCGCGTCGCGTTCCTCGCCGCGATACAGCCGCCCGCCCAGGAA
>NZ_CAHJWX010000424.1 GCF_903643065.1 Sphingomonas bacterium
GACGTGATCCTGACCGGCGACGGCGGCAAGAAGATCAACGTCATCAAGGAGGTCCGCGCGATCACCGCGCTGGGCCTGACCGAAGCCAAGACGCTGGTCGAGAGCGCGCCCAAGGCCGTCAAGGAAGGCGTGTCCAAGGCGGACGCCGAGAAGTGGAAGGCCCAGCTTGAGGCCGCCGGCGCCACGGTGGAAATCAAGTAAGCCACAGCCGAGCGTCGACGTCACGGGACTGCTCCCGTGACGGCCGTTCCGGCAGAGATTGGGGCGGCCCCGCCACGGCGGGGCCGCCCTTTTCCGTCGGCCAGAGCATCGCGCTCGCGTACCCGACCAGTGGGTCGGCGGCGCGCGGCCGAGGCGCCGTTGACACGGCGGCGCAAACGCCTGTATTAACGACATATCGTGATCTTCGGGACATGGGGCGTCGTTGCGCAGCGCCCTGGACGAATGGGAGGTCGCGGTCGCCAGGACGCTGACAGCCGACGCACCTGTGCGATCGGCCTTTTCGCGTCTTGGCCCTCCGCTCGCGCCCAGAACTCCGGCTGATCGAGGCACGAACACATGGCGACCAAGGCGATCGACGCGGGCTCCGCGCGCACTGCGGTGAACGGTTCCGGGACGGGCGGCACCGCGAAGCGGCGCATCCGCAAGGTGTTCGGCAACATCCACGAGGTGGTGCAGATGCCGAACCTGATCGAGGTGCAGCGCGAGAGCTACGAGCAGTTCCTCCGCTCGGACAAGGCCACCGGCCATGTCTCGGGGCTGGAGAAGACGCTGCGTTCGGTGTTCCCGATCCAGGATTTCGCCGGCACCGCCTATCTCGACTTCGACGATTACGTGCTGGAGCCGCCGAAGTTCGACGTGGAGGAGTGTCGCCAGCGCGGCATCACCTATGCCGCGCCGATGCGCGTGACCTTGCGCCTGACCGCGTTCGAGGTGGATCCGGATACCGAGGCCAAGTCGGTCATCGATATCAAGGAGCAGGACGTCTACATGGGCGACATGCCGCTGATGACGGAGAACGGCACGTTCTTCATCAATGGCACCGAGCGCGTGATCGTCAGCCAGATGCACCGCTCGCCGGGCGTGCTGTTCTCCCACGATGGCGGCAAGACGCACTCGTCGGGCAAGTACCTCTTCGTCGCGCGCGTCATCCCCTATCGCGGCTCGTGGCTCGACTTCGAGTTTGACGCCAAGGACGTGGTCAACGTCCGCATCGACCGCAAGCGCAAGCTGCCGGCGACCTCGCTCTTCTATGCGCTGGGCATGAACGGCGAGGATATCCTCAATTATTTTTACGACCGCCTGACCTTCGTGCGCGGCGACGGCGGCTGGAAGGTGCCTTACCAGCCCGAGAACTATCGTGGTGCGACGCCGCGCTTCGAGCTGGTCAACGCGCAGACCGGCGAGACGGTGTTCCCCGCCAACGTCAAGATCACGCCCCGCGCCGCCAACAAGGCCGCGAAGGACGGGCTGACCGAGCTGCTGATCCCGACGGAGGAGATCTTCGGCCGGTACAGCGCGTACGACCTGATCAACGAACAGACCGGCGAGATCTATGTCGAGGCGGGGCAGGAGATCCGTGAGCTGACCGACGCCGAGCGCAAGGAAGGCAAGTTCTCCATCCTGGAGAAGCTGGATCGCGCCGGCATCGAACAGATCGACGTGCTCGACATCGACTATGTCACCACCGGTCCGTGGATGCTCAACACGGTGCGCGCGGACAAGGCGGAGGAGCGCGAGCAGGCGCTGAGCGACATCTATCGCGTCATGCGCCCCGGCGAGCCGCCGACGCTGGAGACCGCCGAGGCGCTGTTCGCCGGGCTGTTCTTCGATCCCGACCGCTACGACCTGTCGGCGGTGGGCCGCGTCAAGCTCAACATGCGGCTGGGCCAGGAGACCGAGGACACGCTCACCACGCTGCGGACCGAGGACATCCTCAAGATCGTCAAGATGCTGACCGATCTGAAGGACAACAAGGGCGAGGTCGACGACATCGACAATCTCGGCAACCGGCGCGTGCGGTCGGTCGGCGAACTGCTGGAGAACCAGTACCGCGTCGGCCTGTTGCGCATGGAGCGCGCGGTGAAGGAGCGGATGTCGTCGGTCGATGTGTCGACGGTGATGCCCAACGACCTGATCAACGCCAAGCCGGCGGTGGCGGCGGTGCGCGAGTTCTTCGGTTCGTCGCAGCTGTCGCAGTTCATGGACCAGACCAACCCGCTGTCGGAGGTGACGCACAAGCGCCGCGTGTCGGCGCTCGGGCCGGGCGGCCTGACTCGCGAGCGCGCGGGCTTCGAGGTCCGCGACGTCCACCCGACGCATTATGGCCGCATCTGCCCGATCGAGACGCCGGAAGGGCCAAACATCGGCCTGATCAACAGCCTCGCCTCGTTCAGCCGCGTCAACAAATACGGCTTCATCGAGACGCCGTACCGCAAGGTGATCGACCACAAGGTGACGCAGGACGTCGTCTATCTGTCCGCGATGGAGGAGGCCAAGCACACGATCGCGCAGGCGTCCGCCGAGCTGGACGGCGACGGCGCGTTCACGGAAGAGCTGGTCTCCGCGCGGCAGGCGGGCGAGTTCCTCAACGCGCTGCCCGAGACGATCACGCTGATGGACGTCAGCCCCAAGCAGCTGGTGTCGGTCGCCGCGTCGCTGATACCGTTCCTGGAGAATGACGACGCCAACCGCGCGCTGATGGGCTCGAACATGCAGCGTCAGGCGGTGCCGCTGGTCCGCGCCGAGGCGCCGTTCGTCGGCACCGGCATGGAGGAGACGGT
>NZ_CAHJWX010000425.1 GCF_903643065.1 Sphingomonas bacterium
CTTTGAGGTGCTTGCCCGCCTGCACCGGCGCGTCGGCGGTGAAGGCCAGCTCCACCTCCGGCTCGTTCGCGATCGCCCGCGCGGCACCGGTCAGCACGGCCTTGAAGCGATCGAGCGGGGTCTCGGCGGTCATGATGTGGTCAGCGTCGCCGCGATAGCCGCGCCAAGCGCAGGCACTTGTACCGTCGCCGTCCTGAAGATCACCTCTGGCTCGATGCGACGATAATCGTGCCGCAACCGGTTGCCGAGAGTGCGCACATGATGCCACGGTAACGTTGGATCGGCCCTTATCGCGGCTTCCTGCCCCAATTGGATCACCGCCTCGGTGAGGCGCTGAAGGCAGCGCTCGACCGCATCGGTGGTTCGCGCATCACGTTCGAACGCCGCGAAATCCATGTCGGCGAGGTGAGCGGCGATGCGGTCTGCGTTGTCGACGACATCCTGCATCAGCTGGCGTTCGCGGTCAGAAAACATGCACGCGATCCCGGTCGATCTGCGCCTGCAGGCGTGGCGCGCGCGCTTGAGGCTCCGTGATCAAGTCGACCCTGACCCCTAACATGGCGGCGACTTGGTCCTCGATGCCGAAGAACCCGAACGGTCCGAGCTTCCAGACCTGCTCATAGTCCATCACGGCAGCAAGATCGACGTCCGACCCATCGCCCTGCTCGCCCCGCGCGGTGGAACCGAAAATCGACAATTGTGTGATCCCAAGCGCGCGGAGTTCCCTCTCGCGCTCTCGCAATCGCCTGACAGCCTCCGCCGCGTGCACGCGTCAGTTCCTTCCGACCACGCTCTCCGGCAGGTCCTTGCCGAACACGCGCTGGTAATATTCCGCCACCAGCGACCGCTCGTTCTCGTCGCATTTGTTGAGGAACGACAGGCGGAACGCGAAGCCGACATCGCCGAAGATCAGCGCGTTCTGCGCCCAGGTGATGACGGTGCGCGGGCTCATCACCGTCGAGATGTCGCCCGCGACGAAGCCCTTGCGGGTCATGTCCGCCACGCGCACCATCGCGTCCACCGTCTTCTTGCCGTCGGGCTTGTCATATTCGCCCGACTTGGCGAGCACGATCTGCGCCTCGACGGCGGCGGGCAGGTAGTTGAGCGTGATCACCACGTTCCAGCGGTCCATCTGGCCCTGGTTGATCTGCTGCGTGCCGTGATACAGCCCGCTCGTGTCGCCCAGCCCGACCGTGTTGGCGGTGGCGAACAGGCGGAACCACGGATTGGGCCGGATGACGCGGTTCTGGTCGAGCAAGGTCAGCTTGCCCTCCGTCTCCAGCACGCGCTGGATCACGAACATCACGTCGGGGCGCCCAGCGTCATATTCGTCGAACACCAGCGCGGTCGGCGTCTGCAGCGCCCAGGGGAGCAGGCCCTCGCGGAACTCGGTCACCTGCTGCCCGTCGCGCAGCACGATCGCGTCGCGGCCGACCAGGTCGATGCGGCTGATGTGCGCGTCCAGGTTGATGCGGATACACGGCCAGTTGAGCCGCGCCGCGACCTGCTCGATATGCGTCGACTTGCCGGTGCCGTGATAGCCCTGCACCATCACGCGCCGGTTGTGCGCGAACCCCGCCAGCACCGCCAGCGTCGTGTCGGGATCGAACACATAGGCGGGATCGAGATCGGGCACGCGCTCGTCCGCCTCGCTGAAGGCGGGGACCTCCATGTCGGTGTCGAGGCCGAACAGGTCGCGCACCTTCTTCATCTGATCGGGCGCGTCGAGCAGCGTGGTGTCGCGGCTGAACGGCTGGGTGTTGGGCAGGTCGGTCATGCCGGGGACCTTAGGGCATGGGGGCGGGACGACTCAACCGCTTGCCGCCACCTTTTCCGGCGCGGACGCAAGCGGCGATTGGACTTGCCTGCCGAACAGGCATCACATCGACATGTCGAGTCGCAAGGAGGATTGTGATGACCAAGTCGATCTTCATCAACCTGCCCGTCACCGACGTGGCGCGATCGGCGGCGTTCTACGCGGCGATCGGCTTCGAGCCGGACGCGCGCTTCAGCGGCGACGGCGCGGCGGCGCTGCGCTGGTCCGACACGATCACGATCATGCTGGCGTCGCACGATCGCTACGCCGACCTGACGCCCAAGCGGATCATCGACGCGCGCGAGGCGAGCGGCGCGCTCTTCGCGCTCGGGCTCGACAGCCGCGCCGCGGTGGACGCGATCAGCGAGGCGGCGGTCGCCGCCGGCGGGCGCGAGCTGCATGGCGCGGAGGATCACGGCTTCATGTACGCCCGCGCGTTCGAGGATCCCGACGGGCACGGCTTTGGCCCGATGTGGCTGGACGCGGGCGCCTTCGATGCGGCGATGGCCCGGCCTGCCGGGGCGGCCTGACCAGGAAGGTTGCGACGCGGCGCGACCATGGCTGGCGGCGTCGATCATGGGCGGTCATCAAAGCGCCATCCCACTCGGGCAATGGTGGTTCGTGAACGACGTGCATCCTGCCCGTCCCGCCTTCGCCGACCCGCGCTGGACCCCGCTGTCCCGCTACGCGATCGGCCCCGCCGACGCGGCCTTGCCCTTCACCACCCGCCTCGGGCGCGAGAATGGCTGGTCGCCGGCGGCGGCCGAGCGTGTCGTGGCCGAATACCGGCGCTTCTGCTTCTTGGCCATCGCCGCCGGGCACCCGGTGACGCCATCGGACGCGGTGGACCAAGCCTGGCACCTGCACCTGACCTATACGCGCGATTACTAGAGTCTGAGTCATCTGGGCTGAATCGGTTTGGGATTCCCCTGGTCGAAGAAGTCTGATTCAAGCTGCTGGCCGG
>NZ_CAHJWX010000426.1 GCF_903643065.1 Sphingomonas bacterium
TCGACTCGCTCGGTCCGTCCCTGCTCCTCTACCTGGTGATAGGCGACCGGCGCGGGCCGCAGGTCATGCTCGGGCACCTCGCCGGCGGCCAGGTCCGCCGTGATCTTGCGGCGCGTCCCCGCCATCGACCAGATGCCGTAGGCTACCTTCGCGAACACGTCGACGATCGTGTAGAGTGCCCCCGTGGTCGTCGCATCGATCGCCTTGATGCCCTCCGAGCCGAGCAGGAAGATGACCGGATACGCGAACCAGACCACGGACAGGATCGACGCGTTGGTCGTGTACAGCGCCGCCGCGCGCGGCCCGGACTTCGTCGCCTCGCTGCGGAGCGGGCCCCACAGGCCGACATAGATGAACAGGAACGCGCCCGAGCTGATCAGATACCACGCCCATTTCGCAGACGACCCGGTCGGGCTGAAGCCCGCGACCGTACCCGTCGCGATCATGTAGAAATCGGTGAACACCAGCCCGAGCAGCAGCGCCCAGCGGCGGAACGGTGAATGCAGCGCGGTCAGGCACAGCCCGGTCAGCAGCATCGGCGTCGTGATCGACCAATCGACATAGCGCGCGACATAGAACTCGCGGCCGTCCGCCAGCAGCAGCGATCCCTGCCCGAGCGCCATCGCCAGATAGGACGCGGTCGCCGCGAGCGTCACGAACAGGTGGAGGAGATAATGATTCTCCTCGTCGCGCGTCCGCCGGTTCCAGCCCATGACGAGCAGTATCGCCGAGCCCAGCGCCATCGCGATGAAGCCGAACCACAGCCAGTTCGATAGGGTCATCGAGCGCTCCCGCTGTCGGCGTGCTCGCGCGCGCACCGCATGATCGGCTGGCTACGTGCACTGTCGTGCATACGCGCTAACCCACGTTGGAACGTGCCGCGACTATTGCGCTCGACGATGATTTTCGGTCGTATCACGACCTCGTCCCGGCGCGATCAGGGCGGCTAAGCGAGTTTTGTCGCGCCGGATACCGGGATGACGGTCGCGGCTTCTCCCTTGCGTATCAGCACATCTAGACGATCGATCTGTGCCGGTCTGACGAGCAAGGCGTTCGACTTCTTCATCAGCAGCGCCGCACCTTTGCCGGTCAGATGCGCCTCGCGCCCTGCTTCGTCCGGAAATGCTTCGAAGATCTCGAACGTCGCGCTGTCCCGGCGCAGCCCGAACCACGGTCGCGTCGCC
Organism: Sphingomonas bacterium; assembly: GCF_903643065.1. Taxonomy (GTDB): domain Bacteria; phylum Pseudomonadota; class Alphaproteobacteria; order Sphingomonadales; family Sphingomonadaceae; genus Sphingomonas. Next base: position 1,185 of record NZ_CAHJWX010000426.1, read on the forward strand.
GGCTCGCGCTCCACCTCGGCCAGGATGCCCCCGATCAGCGCCTCGATCTCTCCCTCCTTGCCCGCACGCGCCTCCAGCGTGATGTGCAGCGCCTTGGCAATTGCCTCGCCGGCGCTGCCGCCGACCTTGGCGGGCAGGTGCGGCAGGAACTTGCGCGCGGCGAACAGCGCCAGACCGGTGCCGATCAGCGCCGCAGCAGTCGGCAACGGATTGAGCGCGGCCTTGGTATACAGGCTCGTCCGCATGACGTGGCCTTCGTAGTTGCCGCGCTCCTCTAGCCGCTCGGTCGGGTGGTCGAGGCCGTTCTGCTCGATCGGTCGGCGCGGAGGGCGGCCGCTCGGAGTGCCGGGAATGACCATTTTCTCCATCGGCCGGTCGATGCCGCCGGGCGCCAGGTGCGCCATCATCGCCATGCCCTTGGCACCGCCGCCAGCGTAGACGTCGCGAACCGGCTTGACCGCCGCGTGCAGGATCGTCTCCGCCACCACGGCGGGAACATAGACAGGCGGCACGTGCTGCGGCTCGGACGACAGATGGTTCTTGGCATTGACGGGGAACGGCGTGTCGATCTGCCCCGGCTTGACCAGCGTCACGGAGATCGGCGCCTCGTCCCACTCCAGCTCCATGCGGAGCGCCTCGGTGAACCCCTTCACCGCATGCTTGGTCGCGCAATAGCTGCCCTGCAGCGGGATGCCACGCTCCGACACCTCACTGCCGACGTTGATGATCGCTCCACCGCCATGGCGACGCAGCAACTTCACCGCCTCCAGCGAACCGTAGACCTGGCCCCAGTAGTTCGTCTCCATCTGCTTGCGCATGTCGTCGACTGGAGTCTCTTCGAGGCGGCCGTACAGACCGATGCCGGCGTTGTTAACCCAGGTGTCGACGCGGCCGAACGCAGCCTCGGCCTCTTGGCCGATGCGATGCACGTCATCCTCCCGAGCGACATCGGCGACGACGTGGATCGCCTCCCCACCGGTGCCGCGAAGCTCCTCCACCAAATGGCGGAGCGCCCCCTCGCTCCGCGCCACCAGGACCAGCTTCGCATCTCGCTTCGCCGCCAACCGCGCCGTTGCCAGACCGATGCCGGACGAGGCGCCGGTGATCACGACCACTTGGGCGGAGAGCGGCTTGAGCTTTGCGTTCATCGGGCCTCAGGATGTTCGGAGGTGTAAGTTGCTCCCCCGAGAGGGCCACGACAGGTTGTCAGCCTCTCACGTAGCTTCGAGAAGGGGAGACACCTGACAGCGCGTAGACCGAGGCGGCGCGACGTTCGCTAACATGCCGTTATCCGAGGCCCGATCAGGCGACTTCCGTTCACCCTGCGTCTCCCAACCAAATGACCCATCACCGCGCGAACAGCTCCACTACGCTCGTCGGTGCGTCTAGTCCGAAGAAGCGCGCCAGATTGGCGGCGCTCAGCTGCGCGACCGGGGCGCTGCGCGCGAACAGGTCGCGCTCATAGACGGCCAGCGCACCTTCCCGGTCGCCCGGCTGCTCGCCGATCGCATGCCCTAGCTCCGCGCCATCGAGCATGGCGAGGTTCGCGCCCTCGCCCGCGAACGGGGACATCAGGTGCGCCGCGTCGCCCAGCA
>NZ_CAHJWX010000427.1 GCF_903643065.1 Sphingomonas bacterium
GCACCGCCTCCAGCCGCGCCGCGTCCGCCACCGCCCAGTGATCCGGCGTGCTCCAGCCGTCCAGCGCGGCCGCGACCGGCTCCACCACCGCCGGCCGGCCGAGCGCCACGAACACCCAGCTGCCTTCCTTGCGCCGCTCCAGCAGGCCGGCATCGGCGAGAATCTTGACGTGGCGGCTGACGCGCGGCTGCGACTGGCCCAGCACCTGCGCCAGCTCGCCCACCGACAGCTCGCCGCGACGCACCAGCGCGAACAGGCGCAGCCGGGTCGCGTCGGCGAGCGCGCGGAAGATGGCGAGCGGCGGGGTCACGGCACGTCATATAAAGAAATCTTTATATGAGGTCAATCGAACCCACCCCCGCCCCGGGCGTTGTCGGCCACGTCATTTCCGGAGGTCCAAACATGAAGCGCGTCCTTGCCCTTCTTCCCCTCATGCTCGCCGCCTGCTCGCAAACCGATCAGGCCAAGACGCAAGCCGACGCCAACGCGATCGGCGCCGACGCGGCGGCGACCACCCGCAACGCGGTGCAGGATGTCGACGCCGCCACCCACGACGCGCTCGCCAAGGCGGGCAACGCGATCGACAAGGCAGGCAACAGCGTCGATCGCCACGGCGACACGCTCAACAACAAGCTGGACCGCGCCGGCGACGACGCCGATCACGCCAAGCACGCGACCGGCGAGGTGCTCAAGAATGTCGGCAACGCGATGTAGGGGCGCAATGGCGACCCTGTTCCTCACCCTGGCGCTGAGCGCCTGTTCGTCACCCGAGGGACAGGCCGGGCCCGCCCCCGACGATCAGCGCCAACTGAACGATGCGGCCGCGATGCTGGATGCGAACAGCGTCGGCCTGAACGCCGTGACCTCGAATGAAAGCACCCCATGACCCTGCCCATCACCCGGCGACGCCTCGGCTCGACCGATCTCAAGATCACCCCGCTGGTGCTCGGCGGCAACGTGTTCGACTGGACCGCCGATCGCGACGCCAGCTTCGCCGTGCTCGACGCGTTCGTCGATGGCGGCGGGGTGCTGATCGACACCGCCGACGTCTATTCCGCCTGGGTACCCGGCCATCGCGGCGGCGAGTCGGAGACGGTGCTGGGCGAATGGCTGAAGACGTCGGGCAAGCGCGACGACGTGCTGATCGCGAGCAAGGTCGGCATGCTGCCGGTGGACGGTCAGGAGCTTGCCCCGGCCAACATCGCCGCCGCCTGCGAGGCCTCGCTCCGGCGGCTCGGCACCGATCGGATCGATGTCTATTTCGCGCATCGCGATGACGAGAACACGCCGCAGGAGGAGGTGCTCACCGCGTTCGGCCGACTGGTCGACGCCGGCAAGGTGCGCGTCATCGGCGCCTCCAACTTCAGCGCCGCGCGGCTTAAGTCCGCCATCGACCTGTCGCGTGACGGCAGCCTGCCGCGCATCCATGTGCTGCAGCCCGAGTACAATCTCGTCAGCCGCCACCGGTTCGAAGGCGAGCTGCAGGATTTCTGCCTGCAGGAGAATATCGGCGTCGTGCCCTATTACGGCCTCGCCTCGGGCTTCCTCACCGGCAAATACCGCTCCGCCGCCGACCAGGGCCAGAGCATTCGGGGCACCCGCATGACCGAACTGCTCGCCGGCAAGGGCCTGGACATGCTCGCCGCGCTGGACGCGATCGCCGCCGAGACCGGCGCCACGCTCGCGCAGATCGCGCTCGCCTGGCTGATCGCACAGCCTGGCATTTCCGCCCCCATCGCCAGCGCCACCAGCGCGACTCAGCTCGCCGAGCTACTCCCCGCGATGACGCTGGATCTCACGCCTGACCAGCTCGACCGCCTCACTGACGCGGGAGCGTAACTCACCAACGCGAAAAGGGCGACGCGGCCTCCCGCGTCGCCCTTTCCTCCACCATCAGCCGGCGGTGCCTAGCCCTGCACCTCGACCATGTGTGCCACCTTGCGGATCATGCCGCGCACCTCGGGCGTGTCGGTCAGCTCCGAAACGCGGTGCATCTTGTTGAGCCCCAGCCCGATCAGCGTCGCCCGCTGATCGGCGGTGCGGCGGATGGGCGAGCCCGTCTGCTTGATCTTGATCGTCGCCATGCCCGTCACTCCACCCCAATCCTTACTCAACAAGCGCCGCGGCGTCCGCCTCGGCGGTCTCGGCCGTCTGGCCCGCGCCGCGGCCGAGCAGGTCGGCGATCTTCTTGCCGCGCCGCTGCGCCACCGCCTTGGGACTGGTCTGGTCGCCCAGCCCCGCAAAGGTCGCGCGGATCATGTTATAGGGATTGGAGGTGCCGATCGACTTGGTAACGACGTCCGCCACGCCCAGCGCCTCGAAGATCGCACGCATCGGGCCGCCGGCAATGATGCCAGTGCCCTGCGGCGCCGCGCGCAACGTCACCCGACCCGCGCCGAAATGACCGTTCGCGTCATGATGCAGCGTCCGGCCTTCCTTTAACGGCACGCGGACCATCGCCTTCTTGGCCGCCGCCGTACCCTTGGAGATCGCCTCGGGCACCTCGCGCGCCTTGCCGTGGCCAAAGCCGACACGGCCCTTGCCGTCACCTACGATGACGAGTGCCGCGAAGCCGAAGCGCTTGCCGCCCTTCACCGTCTTGGACACGCGGTTGATATGGACGAGCTTCTCGATCAGCTCCTCCCCACCCTCGTCGCGCGGGCCGCCGCCGTCGCGCCGCGCACGGTTGTTGTTGGGGCCGCCGCGATTGCCGCCGGGGCCGCCACGACCACGGTTGCCACCACCGCCGCCCGGACCACCGCGTCCGCGACCA
>NZ_CAHJWX010000428.1 GCF_903643065.1 Sphingomonas bacterium
CTCGGCGACCGTATGGAGGTTCGGGCGCACCGCCGCCCAGCCGGCCGCGTCCATCCCCGCCGGCAGCCGGTCGGCGACGGCGTCGAACGGCAGCTGGTGGACGATCCGGGCGTTGAGCTGCGCCAGTTCCGCCTCGTCGAACCGCGCCGGCGCGCGGCCGAACCGCTCGATCGCGAAGCCCGCGACCAGCGCGGCCTCGTCCAGCGGCTCGACGGGATCGCTGGTGCCGAGCCGGGCGAGCAGCGCGAGGAGCGCGGCGGGCTCGATGCCCTGCTCGCGGAAATGCTCGACGCCCAGCGAGCCCAGCCGCTTCGACAGCTTGCCCTCCGCCCCCGTCAGCAGCGCCAGATGCGCGAAGGCGGGCGGGGCCGCGTCCATCGCGGCGAACATCTGCAGCTGCAGCGCGGTATTGGAGACATGGTCCTCGCCGCGCACGACATGGGTGACGCCCAGGTCGATGTCGTCGATCGCCGACGGCAGCATGTACAGCCATCCGCCATCGGCGCGGCGGACGACGGGGTCGCTCATCGTCGCCGGATCGAGCGACTGGGGCCCGCGCACCGCGTCGTCCCAGCCGATCGCGGCGTCATGGTCGAGCCGGAAGCGCCAGTGCGGGCGCACGCCCTCCGCCTCGATCCGCGCGCGATCGGCGGCGGTCAGCGCCAGCGCGGCGCGATCATAGATCGGCGGCAACCCGCGCCCGAGCTGGACCTTGCGCTTGAGCTCCAGCTCCTGCTGGCTCTCGTAGGCCGGATAGACGCGGCCCGCCGCTACCAGCGCCGCGAACCGCGCCTCGTACGCCGCGCCGCGCGCCGACTGGCGATGTTCCTCGTCCGGGTGCAGGCCTAGCCAGGCGAGGTCCGCCCGGATCGAGGCGGCGAACCGCTCTTCGGACCGCTCGGCATCGGTATCGTCGAGCCGGAGCAGGAAACGCCCGCCCCGCGCGCGCGCCCACAGCCAATTGACCAGCGCGGTGCGGATGTTGCCGACATGCAGGTGCCCGGTGGGTGACGGGGCGAAGCGGGTGACGATGGTCATGGCAGGCTGGTCAACACGTCCACGCCACGGCGTCGGGCAGCGGCCACCAGCTCCTTGTCATTGCTGGCGAGCGTGTCCTTCGTCCTGATCGCCAGTTCCAGATAGGCGGCATCGTAGATGGTCAACGCAAACTCGTCGGCGAGACGCAGCGACTCCGACCACGCGACCGTGGACGTGAGCGGATCGATCCGCACCGACCAGCTCGATGCCTGTGACATGGCCCGATCCCGACCCGCTTGATCGATCCGTCGTCTGCGCTTCGCATTTTGCAGGATGCTGATGATCTCAAGCGGCCAGTGCTGGGGAACAAGCACGGGGCCGAGCGTCAGCCGTTCCAACAGTTCGTCGCCCGGTTCCGCTTCATCGGGAAGCAGGAAGGAAGCGGCCGCCGACGCATCCAGGATCATCGATCAGCGCCGCCCTTCGCTGATCCAATCGCGCACTTCTTCGCGGGTGACGCGAACGCCCGACGCGCGAAGGTCGGACCGGAAGGCCTTCAGGTCCGCCAATGCCCGTCGCCGCCGTTCCACGACCGCCGGATCGTCCACCGCAGCAGGTGTCGCCGACAGACGATAGTGGCGACCTCGCGCGGTGAGCAGCACCTCTTCGCCCGCGTCGAGTGCATCGACGACGGGTTCGGCGTTGGCCTGGAAATCGGGTAGGGCGATGTGACGCATGACGCGGCTCCTGAACGCCCATCTAGCCTTATCAGCACCATCGTTCCAACCCTTCCCTTGGCCAACCCGCCCGCCTACACGGCCGCTCCGACGGGAGCCGAACATGAAATTGATGACCGGCAACGCCAACCGGCCGCTCGCGCTCGCCATCGCCGGTTATTGCGGGGTGGCGCTGACCGAGGCGTCGGTGCGGCGCTTCGCGGACGAGGAGGTGTTCGTCGAGATCCTGGAGAACGTGCGCGGCGAGGACGTGTTCGTCATCCAGTCGACCGGCTACCCCGCCAACGACAATCTGATGGAGTTGCTGATCATGATCGACGCGCTCAAGCGCGCGTCGGCGCGGCGGATCACCGCCGTGGTCCCCTATTTCGGCTATGCGCGGCAGGACCGCAAGCCGGGCCCGCGCACGCCCATCTCCGCCAAGCTGGTCGCCAACCTGATCACGGTCGCGGGCGCCGACCGGGTGCTCTCCGTCGACCTCCACGCGGGGCAGATCCAGGGCTTCTTCGATATCCCGACCGACAATCTGTACGCCGCGCCGGTGATGAGCGCGGACATCCTGGCGCGCTGGGCGGACCGGAACCTGATGGTGGTCTCCCCCGATGTCGGCGGCGTGGTGCGCGCGCGCGTGCTCGCCAAGCGGCTGCGCAACGCGCCGCTCGCGATCGTCGACAAGCGGCGCGAGCGGGCGGGCGAGTCGGAGGTGATGAACATCATCGGCGACGTGCGCGGCCGCTTCTGCGTGCTGATCGACGACATCGTCGATTCGGCGGGCACCTTGTGCAACGCGGCGATGGCGCTGCGCGAGGCGGGGGCGGAGGCGGTCGTCGCCTATGTCACCCATGGCGTGCTGTCGGGCGGCGCGGTCGCGCGGGTGGAGGGCTCGGCGCTGAGTGAGCTGGTGATCACCGACTCGATCGGCAGCGAGGCGGTGGCGGCGTCGGCGCGCATCCGCCACCTGCCGATCGCGCCGCTGCTGGGCGAGGCGATCAAGCGGATCGCGGACGAGAGCTCGGTGAGTTCGCTTTTCGACTGAGCGGCCCGACGCGGCGAA
>NZ_CAHJWX010000429.1 GCF_903643065.1 Sphingomonas bacterium
CTGGGCCGACGCGCTCGCCCGGATCGTCGCCGACCCCGCCACCCGCGCCGCGATGGGCGCGGCCGGCCACGCCAAGGCGGCCGGCTATCGCTGGGAGGTGGTCAACCAGGCGGTGGTGGAGACGTACCTGACGGTGCTGCACGATCGGGAAACGTCACCCCGGACCTGACCCGGGGTGACGCCGGGCTCAGCGCAGCCGCTCGATCTTCTGCGCCACCTCGTCGATCAGCGCCGCCACGTCGTGGAGCGTCTCGTCCAACCCATCCCCGCGCGATAGGCGATCCTGCACGGCGACGCGCAAATTGCCCATCGCGCGTCGGACGGGGCCGCCATCGGTACGCTGCCGATGCGCGCCAAGTTCCTTGAGCCGCGCGATCAGCCGCTCGACCTGCGTGGCGTGCTCCGCCAGATGCGCGGTGCCCGCCTCGGTCGCGGCGAAGCGCTTCTTGGCACCCTCGGACCGTTGCTCCTCGATCAGCCCCATCTCGTCGAGCAGCGTCAGCGTCGGATAGACCACGCCGGGGCTCGGCGCATAGGCGCCACCCGTCAGCTCCTCGATCTGGCGGATCAGGTCATAGCCGTGGCGGGGCTCGTCCGCGATCAGCTTGAGCAGCACCAGCCGCAGCTCGCCGCCATCGAACATCCGCCGCGCCCGTCCGCCACCGCGCGCGCCCGTCTGCGCCTCGGCCCAGCGCTCCGCGAACTGCGCCGCCCATTGTTCCCAGCCGCCGCGTCCGCCCTCGCGGCCACGCCGCCCATGCATGCCATGCCACATCGTCATTCTCCTTTGTATCACGATGCAGCTAAGATACATCTTAAAAAACTTGGCACAAGTAGGTCGGCGATATATTTTCGGCGCGGGCCGGACGACCCGCCCCTTACATATTGGGGTAGTTCGGGCCTCCGCCGCCTTCGGGCACGACCCAGTTGATGTTCTGCAGCGGGTCCTTGATGTCGCAGGTCTTGCAGTGGACGCAGTTCTGCGCGTTGATCACGAACCGGGGATCGCCCGCGTCCTCGCCCACCACCTCGTACACGCCCGCCGGGCAGTAGCGCTGCGCCGGTTCGTCGAACATCGGCAGGTCGTATTCGATCGGGATGGCGGGATCGCGCAGCGTGAGGTGGACGGGCTGATCCTCCTCGTGATTAGTGTTGGACAGGAACACGCTCGACAGCCGGTCGAAGGTGAGCTTCCCGTCGGGCTTGGGATAGCTGATCGGCTTGACCAGGTCCTTGCGCCACAATTGCTCGTGATCGAACTTGTGGCCCATGGTGAAGGGCATTTTCAGCCCGAAATGCTCCAGCCACATCGTGATGCCCGACAGGCCGGAGCCCGCGAAATCGCCGAACTTCTTGACCAGCGGGACGACGTTACGCGCGACGGACAGCTCCTTGCGCAGGTCCGACGTTTCGAACGCCTCGGGATAGGCGACCAGCTCGTCATGTTCGCGACCCGCCTGGATCGCGTCAAACGCCGCCGTGGCGGCCATTTGCGCCGACAGCATCGCGCCGTGCGTGCCCTTGAGCCGTGGCACGTTGAGGAAGCCGGCTGAACAGCCGATCAGCGCGCCGCCGGGGAAGACCAGCCGGGGGATGGACTGGAGCCCACCGTCGTTGATCACGCGCGCACCGTAGGAGACACGCTTGCCGCCTTCCAGCAGGTCGCGCACCGCCGGATGCGTCTTCCAGCGCTGCATCTCCTGGAACGGCGACAGATACGGGTTGGTATAGCTGAGCCAGGTGACGAAGCCGATCGAGACCTGTCCGTCGGCCTGATGATAGATCCAACCGCCGCCGTTCGAGCCGCGCGTCTCGCTGAGCGGCCAGCCTTGCGTATGCACGACCTTGCCCGGCTCGTGCTTGTCGGGCGCGATGTCCCACAATTCCTTGACGCCCAGGCCATAGACCTGTGGCTGCGCGTCCTTCGCCAGGTCGAAGGTGCGGATCACCTCCTTGGTCAGGTGCCCGCGCGCGCCCTCGGCGAAGAACACATATTTGGCATGTAGTTCCAGGCCGGGCTGGTAATCGGACTTGTGCGTGCCGTCGCGCGCCACGCCCATGTCGCCCGTCGCGACACCCTTCACGCGGCCCTGATCGTCAAACAGCAGCTCGGCCGCCGCGAAGCCGGGGAAGATCTCCACGCCCAGCGCCTCCGCGCGCCCGGCCAGCCAGCGGCACAGGTTCGCCAGCGAACAGGTGTACGTGCCCTTGTTGTGGAGGAACGGCGGCGTCCACAGGTGCGGCAGGGTGAACTTCTTCTTCCTGGTCAGCACCCAATGGTGGTTCTGCGTCACCGGCGTTCGCGCCAGCGGGCAGTCGGTGTCGCGCCAGTCGGGGATGAGCGCGTCGAGCCCAGTCGGATCGATCACCGCGCCCGACAGGATATGCGCGCCGACCTCCGACCCTTTTTCGAGTACGCAGACGCTCAGCTCCGCGCCCGCCGCCTGCGCCAGCTGCTTGAGCCGGATCGCGGCGGACAGCCCCGCGGGGCCGGCGCCGACGATCACCACGTCATAGGGCATCGACTCCCGCTCGCTCATGTCCGCTCCTCCTGCCGCGCGCCTGCAACGCCCTGACGATGCTCGGCAAGTAGGCCGGTTGACGGTCGCGTCAACCGCGCGGCACCGCGCCCCGGTGGAGGTAGGTGACCTGGATTGGCGCGGCGCGGCGGTGGCGACGCTCGACTGGTGGCGCGAGGCCGGGGTCGACGTGCTGGTCGACGAGCGCCCCCGCGACTGGCTGGCCCCCCCCGCCCCGCCCCCCA
>NZ_CAHJWX010000430.1 GCF_903643065.1 Sphingomonas bacterium
GGGGGACGCCGGCGGTGCCCGCCAGCGGCGTCGGCCGTGCCCGGCGGCAGGTGGCGCTGCTCGACCGCAAGCTGCTGAGCGACTCCACGCTGCGCGACCTCGTCGGCGGCGCGCGGGTGGAAGGGGGCAAGCTGCGGTGAGCGTCGCGGTCGCACGGCCCCTGCCGCGCCGCACCATCGGCGGCCTTCGCCAGCAGCTCGTCGCGACCGCCCACATGCGGCTGATGACGCTGATGATGCTGTTCGCCGCCGCGGTGCTGCTGGTGATCGGCCGGCTGGCGATGCTGGCGGTGTTGTCGCACGCGGGCGACGGGCGCGGGGTGCTCGGCGCCGTTCCGCGCGGCGACATCGTCGACCGCAACGGCGAGCCGCTGGCGCGCACGATCGACAGCTATGCCATCGGCATCCATCCCGGCGCGCTGCTCGGCGACCCGACGGAGGTCGCGGGCAAGCTCGCCGCGCTGATGCCCGAGCATGGCGAGCCGTTCTTCTATGCGCTGCTGACCAGGAAGGTGTCGTTCACCTATCTCCAGCGCCGCGCCAGCCCCGCGCTGGTCGAGGCGGTGAACGCGATCGGCGAGCCGGCGATCGTCTACGAGCATGACTCGCAGCGATTGTACCCGCAGTCGACGATGGCGGCGCACGCGCTCGGCTTCCTGTCCACGGAAGGGCGGGGGATGAGCGGCATGGAGCGCGTGCTGGACGAGCGGCTGACCAGCCCCGCCACCGCCGGCCAGGCCGTTGCGCTGTCGATCGACAGCCGCGTGCAGGCGGCGCTGGAGAGCGAACTGTCGCGGGCGAAGGACAATTTCGCCGCGCGCGCCGCCGCCGGCGTCGTGCTGGACGTGCAGACGGGCGAGGTCATCTCGCTGGTGTCGCTGCCGACGTTCAACCCGAACCGCGTCGGCATGGCGGGAGCGGAGGAGCTGCGCGATTCGGTGACGCAGAGCGTGTACGAGCTTGGCTCCACCTTCAAGCCGATCACGATGGCGGCGGCGATCGACGATGGCGTGGTGACGTCGATGGCGCGGCGCTTCGATGCGACCGCGCCGCTCCAGGTCGGCCGGTTCACGATCCATGACGAGAAGGGGGACCCCCGGCGCTGGCTCAACATTCCCGAGACGCTGATCTATTCATCCAACGTCTCGACCGCGCGGATCGCGGACGAGGTGGGCGCGGCGCGGATGCAGGCGATCTTCCGCAAGCTGGGCTTCGACACCAGGCCCGACATCGAGCTGCGCGAGAAGGGCCATCCGCTGTGGCCGCATTACTGGGCGCGGACGACGACGATGACGACCGGCTATGGCCATGGCATCGCGATCACGCCGTTGCAGCTCGCCAGCGCCTATGCCGCGCTCGTCAACGGTGGCGTGTGGCGGCCCGCGACGCTGATGAGGGTGGCGCCGGGACGCGCGTCGGCGGGCCGGCGCGTGATGAGCGAGGCGACGAGCGCCCGGATGCGCCAGCTCCTGCGGCTGGTCTGCCTCTATGGCACGGGGCGCAAGGGCGACGCGCCCGGCTATCGCGTCGGCGGCAAGACCGGCACCGCCGAGGCCGCCTCGAACGGCGGCTACGACCATCACCGCAACGTCGCCACCTTCGTCGCCGCCTTTCCGATGGACAGCCCCCGCTTCGTCGTGCTCGCGATGCTCGACTCGCCGCAGGCGACGAAGGAGACGTTCGGCTGGAAGACCGCGGCGTGGAACGCGGCCCCGGTGGTGGGGCGCGTGATCGCGCGGACCGGGTCGATGCTGGGCGTGGTGCCCGACGCGCGGCGCGAGATCGATCTGGCGGACCTCCAGCCGATGCTGTCGCTCGTCGCCGGCGCCTCCCCGCCGCCGTCGGGCGGGGAGGAGCAGTGAAGCTGCCGGCGCTGGCGCCGGGGGCGCCCGACGTGCCCGTCACCGGTTTCGCGATCGACCACCGCAAGGTCGCGCCCGGCACCGTCTTTGGCGCCTTTCCGGGCGGCAGGGCGAATGGCGAGGACCATATCGCGGCCGCGGTCGCGGCGGGCGCCGTGGCGGTGGTGGCGCGGCCCCATGCGATCGTCGACGGCGCGGTCCACATCGCCGCCGCGGAACCGCGCGAGGCGTTCGCAAGGGCCGCGGCCCGCTTCTTCGCGCCGTTCCCCGCCACCTGCGTGGCGGTGACGGGCACCAACGGCAAGACCAGCGTCGTCGAGATGACGCGCCAGCTGTGGCAGATGGCCGGGCATCGCGCCGCCTCCATCGGAACGCTGGGCGTGGCGACCGCCGACGGGCGCGTGTCGACCGGGCTGACGACCCCCGACGTCGTGACGTTCCTGTCCAACGTCGCCGGCCTGGCGCGCGAGGGCGTGACCCACCTGGCGTTCGAGGCGTCGAGCCACGGCCTGGCGCAGCACCGGACCGACGGGCCGCGGATCGCCGCGGCGGCGTTCACCAACCTGAGCCGCGACCATCTCGACTACCACGGCGACATGGCAAGCTACTTCACCGCCAAGCTGCGGCTGTTCGCGCAAGGCGTGGCGGCGGATGGGGCGGTGGTGGCCTGGGCGGATGACCCGCGCGCGGGCCAGGTGATCGACCTGGCGCGCGAGCGGCGCCTGAGGCTGCTGACGGTGGGCGGGCATGGCGACGCGCTGCGGCTGGTGGCGCGCGAGCCGACGCTGCTGGGGCAGGGGCTGACCGTCCTGGCGGACGGGCGCGAGCACCGGATCGCGCTGCCGCTGATCGGCGCGTACCAGGCCGCCAACGCGCTGGTCGCGGCGGGGCTAGCGATCGCC
>NZ_CAHJWX010000431.1 GCF_903643065.1 Sphingomonas bacterium
CTCGTGGTCCGGCAGGCGCTGTCCGGCAGGCGATGCGGCGGCGGAACGGGCCGGCCCTGGGCGGGGCGCTCCCGCGCACGCGGCGAGCAACATCGCGGCGCCCACCGCGCTAGCGGACGATCGCATCGGCCAGCAGCCCCACCGACAGCGCGTAGAAGTTCGAGCAGTTGTAATCGAGGATCACGCGGTAGTTGCCGGTGAGCAGATAGGCCGGCTGTTCCGGCCCGTCGGGCTGGAACAACGTCGCCTGCACGCGGTCGCCCGGCCACGACGCCGCCCGCGGCACGACGCCGAGCGTGCGCCACTCGGCCATCGTTCGCCAGCCGCTGTGCCGTGCGAAGACGCGTGGACAGCGTGGCGAGACGAGCTTGTTGGCCACCCCACGATCGTCGAACCCCGCCGGCAGGTCGACCGCGAAGCCCCATGGCTGACCGCGCCGCCACCCCGCGTCGCGGAAATAGCCGGCGATCGAGGCGAGCGTGTCGGCGGGGCTGGTCCAGATGTCCGCGCGCCCGTCGCCATCGCCGTCGCGCGCGACGCGCAGGTAGATCGACGGAAGGAACTGGGGATTGCCGGTCGCCCCCGCCCAGCTGCCCTTCAGCTGCTCGCGCGGCACGCCCTGGTCCACCATCTTGAGCGCGGCGAGGAACTCGCCCGCGAACAGCTCGCGCCGACGCCCGTCGTAGGCGAGGCTCGACAGGCTGCGCAGCAGATCGAAACTGCCGGTGTACCCGCCATAGTCGGTCTCGTTGCCCCAGATCGACACCATGATCGATTCGGGCACTCCCGTCTCCGCCTCGATCCGCGCCAGCCGGGGGCGGTTGGCGGCATAGGTCGAACGACCCCGCGCGATCCGCGCCGCATCGACGTGCGCGCGGTAATAGGGCGCGAACCTTGGCGGCGCCGCGTTCGGGTCAGCACCCGGCTGCGCCCGGTCGAGGTCGATCACGCGCGGATTGAAGGTCAACGTGGGCAGTACCGCGTCCAGCGTCGCGCGGCGGACGCCCATCACGGCGGCGCGCGGCCGCAGCCCGTCGAGAAACGAGTGGAAGCCCGCCTCGCGATCGCCTGCCCCGTCCTGCGCGCCTGCCGGCAGAACCGCGACGAACGCCAGCGGGCAGGCCAGCGCCCTGCCCGCCCACCGCAAGATGTTGTTGCTCCAGGCTTCCCACATGCCGCCGTTGTGACACAGGCGGGCGTCGCACGGAACACTCGATCGTGGTGCTGCCCTTGATGGCGCTGGTGCTGGCGCTGGCGCTTGCGCATCCCGCTCCGGGGCGTCAGGGGCTGTTCCGTCCACGGGCCTGCCGGGAAGAGTGTCCGAGTGGTTTAAGGAACCGGTCTTGAAAACCGGCGACGGCGCGAGCCGTCCGTGGGTTCGAATCCCACCTCTTCCGCCCGGTCGCGTCAGCCGGCCGGGCATCGCGCGTCCACCAGCGTCTCCAGCGCGGTGGCGTCGATCGGCCCGGCGCACAGGAAGCCCTGGTACAGATCGCATCCCATGAGGGCGAGCCGGTCGCGCTCGTCGGCCGTCTCCACCCCTTCCGCGATCGTGGCGATGCCGAGCGCGCCGGCGATGCCGATCACGCCGGCAAGCACGGCACGGTCGCGATCCGATCCGGTCACGTCACGGGTGATCGCCCTGTCGATCTTGAGACAGTCGACCGGCAGACGCTTGAGATAGGCGAGGCTGGAATAACCGGTGCCGAAATCGTCCAGCGCCACGCGGCATCCCGCCCGACGAAGCCGCGCCAGCACCGCCGTCGCCGCGTCCAGGTCGGGGATCAACCCGGTTTCGGTGATCTCGACCGTCAGCCGCCCGGCGGGGAAGCCGCTCGCCTCCAGCCGATCGAGGAACGCCGCCGCGAAAGCGGGCGAGGCGATGTCCTGAGCGGTGATGTTGATCGAGACCCTAAGGGTTCCGAGCGCACCACGCCAGGCCGCCGTCCGGCGCAGGGCGAGCGCCTGGACGTGCGCCGACAGCACTTCGGCCAGCCCCGCCTGTCCGGCCGCGGCGAACAGCGGCTCCGCGCCCAGCGTGCCGAGCGTCGGGTGCTCCCACCGCGCCAGCGCCTCGACGCCGACGATCCGCCCGTCGTCCAGCCGCACCTGAGGCTGGAACACGACCTCGATCTCGTCGCGCTCCATCGCGCGGTGCAGGTCGACCGCGAGCGTACCGGCGCCCTCCGGCGCCGAACCGCCACGCTCGTCGCCGGCGATCCGGACGAGGGCGCGGAGCCGCTCGACCAGCGCCGCGCCATCTTCCCCGACCTCCGGCGTGGCGGTCGCGATCCGGTGGCCCATGCTGACGGCCAGCCCGGCGACGACGAACGGCGCGGACAGCCTGCGACAGACCAGCTCGGTCGCCGCCGCGAGCGCCGGACCGGCGGCGTCGATCAGCACCAGGAACTCCGATCCCCCGACCCGCGACACGGACCAGCCGTGGTCGACGTCGTCGGCGGTCCGCTCGATCCGCGTCGCGGCCATGCGGATGAGCTGGTCGCCGATATGGCGGCCGTAGGCTGCGTTGACGATGTCGAGGCGTTCCATCGCGACCATCATCGCCATCGATCCGCCGGTCGACGCCGACAGACGACCACTCACCGCGGCGACCGCGCTCTCGGGACCGGCCCAGCCGGGTTCCGCAGTCGTGGCCGGCCGATCCGCGTCCCGCTCGGCATGCCGCCACGCGGCCTCCGCCAGGTCCGCCAGGTCGCCCGGCGCCGGATCGATCGCAAGGTGCGTCGCGCCGGCCA